>CAYQAD010000327.1:0-2811 GCA_964415125.1 uncultured Phycisphaeraceae bacterium
CTGGACGCTGGACATGCGGACCGAGTCGGTCGAGTGGTCGGAGCAGTTGTACGAGTTGTTTGGGCGGGAGCCCGAGCTCGGGCCGCCGACCTACAAGGAGGCGGTGGCGGCGTACACCGAGGAGGCGGCCGGTCGCCTTGCGAAGGTGATGCACGAGGCGACGACGAACGGCACGTCGTACTCGATCGTGCTCGAGACGGCGCCGCACGTGACCGGGGCGCGGTACATCCGCGCCGAGGGTCGGGCGCGGCGCGACCGCAGCGGCGAGATCGCGATGCTGTATGGCACGGCGACGGACGTGACGGCGGAGGTGCACGCGGCGCGCGAGCTGCAGCTTGCCAAGGACGAGGCCGAGGGCGCGAGCCAGGCCAAGAGCGAGTTCCTCGCGAACATGAGCCACGAGATCCGAACGCCGATGACGGCGATTCTCGGGTACGCCGAGCTGCTCGGCAGCGACTCGGAGTTCATCGATGACCGCGAGCAGGCGGCGCACGCGGCGATGACGATCCGCAAGAGCGCAGAGCACCTGATGACGATCATCAACGACGTGCTGGATATGTCGAAGATCGAGGCGGGGCAGATGACCGTCGAGCGGATCGCGACGGACCCGGCGCGGATCGCGGCGGACGTGGCGTCGCTGTTGCGACCCCGCGCGATCGCCAAGGGGATCGAGCTCGATGTGCGGCTCGACAGCGCGATCCCGCAGGAGATCGTGTCGGACCCGACGCGGCTTCGGCAGATCATGATGAATCTTGTGGGCAACGCGATCAAGTTCACCGGGGTGGGGCGCGTCACGATCGCGATGTCGTGCGATCGGCACGCCGAGCGGTTGGTGGTGGCGGTCGAGGACA
The DNA here is from genome assembly GCA_964415125.1 of uncultured Phycisphaeraceae bacterium. GTDB lineage: Bacteria > Planctomycetota > Phycisphaerae > Phycisphaerales > UBA1924 > CAYQAD01. The sequence goes on from CAYQAD010000327.1 coordinate 852, forward strand.
CGGGCATCGGCATGACCGAGACGCAGCGCGCGGAGATCGCCGAGTTCGAGGCGTTCCGCCAGGCGGACGGTTCGACGACGCGGCGGTTTGGCGGGTCGGGGCTCGGGCTCCGGATCTCGAACACGCTGGCGACGATGCTGGGCGGCGAGATCACGATCGAGTCGGAGGTGGGCCGGGGCAGCACGTTCACGGCGACCGTCGCGACGGGCCCGCTCGAGCAGGTCGAGATGGCCGAGGATGTTGATATCGAGCGGCTGGCGTCGGAGGCGATGCGGCCCTCGGTGACGCTGGAGCCCTCGGCGGCGCTGGCGGGCACGCGCGTGCTGTTGGCGGAGGACGGCCCCGAGAATCAGCGGCTGATCGCGTTCCATCTTCGGCGGGCCGGGGCGGATGTTTCGATCGCCGAGCACGGGCAGGCGGCGGTGGACGCGATCGTCGCGGCGGACCACGAGGGGGCGCGGTTTGATGTCGTGCTGATGGACATGCAGATGCCCGAGCTCGATGGGTACGCGGCGACGCGGCTGTTGCGCTCGATGGGGCGCGATGACGTGGTGATCGCGCTGACGGCCCACGCGATGGCGGGCGACCGCGAGAAGTGCGTGGCGGCGGGATGCGACGGCTACCTGACCAAGCCGATCGACCGCGAGGAGATCGTCGAGGAGTGCGTGCGTGCGGCGGCGATGTCGCGCGAGGCGCGTCGGCGTTCTGCGTAGCGACGGCGCGAGTCGCGCGGCTGGGTTGCGGTACGCTGCGGCTATGGGAACGACGCTTGGATGGGCGGTGCTTGCCTGGTGCACGGTGTGGGTGCTTGCCGGGTGCGGCGCGGCGGGGACGGTGCGAGGCGATCAAGTCGGTGCTCGGGCGCCGGAGGGCCCGGACGAGACGCTCGATGCGTGGCACGCGGCGGCGGCGTCGGGCGACGCGGTCGCGTACTTCGGGCGGATGACGGCCGACGCCGTGTTTCTCGGCACCGATGACACCGAGCGGTGGGTGGGCGATGGGTTTCGCGCGTTCGCCGAGCCGTACTTTGATGGCGTGGAGGCGTGGACGTACACGCCGATCGAGCGGCATGTGGAGGTGCGCGGCGATGTCGCGTGGTTCGACGAGAGGCTGGTGAGCGCGTCGTACGGACCCTGCCGGGGCACGGGCGTGCTCGTGCGTGAGGGCGGTGGGCCTTGGCGCGTGGCGCACTACAGCCTGACGATCCCGATTCCCAACGCGATCGCCAAGGACGTGGTGCGGCAGATCGCCGCGGAGCTGGACCGGGCGGATTGAGCGCCGCGGTGCGGGTAGGCTGATGCGTATGGGGCTTCCCGAGATCATCGTGCTGATTGGGCTTCGCGGGAGCGGGAAGAGCACGGTGGCGCGTGAGCTGGGTGCGGAGCTTCGGCGCGAGGTTGTCGACCTCGACGGCGTGACGGCTCGGGAGCTGAGCGCGGCGAGCGCGGGCGATGGCTTGCGTGAGCATGGCGAGCCGGCGTTTCGCGAGGCCGAGGCGCGGGCGCTTGAGGCGACGTTGACACGGCGCAGCATCGTGCTCGCCCTTGGCGGCGGCACGCCGACGCACGCGGCGAGCGCGGCGCTCTTGCGCGAGGCCCAAGTGGCGGGGCGGGCGTATCTGATCTACCTGCGGGCGTCGGTCGAGACCTTGGTCGGGCGGCTCGCTGAGAGCGACGCGGAGACGCGGCCCTCGCTGACGGGCAAGGCGATGCCAGACGAGGTCGCTGAGCTGCACGCGGTGCGCGATCCGGTGTACGCGGGGCTGGTGCAGTCGATCGTTGCGGTGGATGGGCAGTCGCTCGACGAGACGGTGTCGGCGGTGCTCAACGCGGTGCCGAGGGATTCGATCTAGCCGGCGGCTGGGTGGTCGGCTGGGTGATCGGTTGGGCGGGCGGGCGATTAGGTCGAGGCGTCGGCGTCGCGGACGGCCTGGCAGAAGGCGTGGATGCGTGCGGGGTCT
>CAYQAD010000328.1:0-2810 GCA_964415125.1 uncultured Phycisphaeraceae bacterium
GCGATTAGGCGCGGCGACGGCGGACGCCGGCGAGACCGGCGAGGCCGAGCAGGGCTGCCGACGCGGGCGTCGGGACGAGGTTGCCCAGCGAGGCCGACATGGACTCGGGGGCGGCGGCGAAGCCGTCGGTGCGGAAGCCGTGGATGAGCAGGTAGTCGTTGCCGGCGGCGAGGTTCACCGAGACGGAGCCGGCGAACGGATCGATGCCAGCGCCAGCGCCGAACGGACGGATGTCCGCGCCGGGGAGGAAGGCGCCGTTGGTGAGGTCGTAGACGCGGACGGTGCCGTAGGCGTAGTTGCCGGCGGTGTTCACGTTGGAGAAGTCCCAGGTGAGGTCGGCGGTGCCGGACTGGGTGACGGTGAAGTAGTGGAGGCCGAGCTGGAAGCCGGGGCCGTAGCCGTCGACACGGGCGTAGCCGTAGGTCGCGTTGGCGTAGGCGTAGCCGGACCAGCCGGACTCGTCCCAGGCGGCCTCGGCGGAGGCGAGGGTGTAGTCGTAGCCGCCGATGTTGACGTCGGCGGAGATGCCGATGCTGCCGTTGCCGTAGCCGGAGAAGTCATCGGTGATGACGTTGAACGCGCCGCCGAGGGTGTAGGTCTCGATGAGGAGCACGCCCATGGACGAGTAGTCCCAGGTGAACTCGGGGGCGGCGTGGGCGGCGTTGGTGATGCCCGCTGCGAACAGGGCGCCACCGAACAGTGCGGTCTTCATTTCCATTTTGTCACTCTCCTTCTGAGGATCCATCAGAACTGAGCCGTTCGGACAACAAATGTGCAGACACGCGCAGCCGGCTCCAACTGCGCACACATCGACTTTGACGGGGTGTTTGGGGTAGGCGATTTCGGCCTGGGTCGCATGGCAAACGTGCGGCGTGCATGTTCGCGGCCTGAGGTGGCGGACAACCTCGTCAGGCGGCGGGCTGCGGCGCGTGAGGAGTGCTCACGGGTGCGGCCTGCGATGCGGGTCTCTGGTCTCTCTCGACTCCTCAAAGGACCGTGTTGACGGTCGGTTTCTCTCGCAGGCCCGGACTCGGCACTCGCCGATTTCGACGCCCGCGGACACGGGGTCGGTCTGGGCCTGACCGGGAAACACTACCAGATGAAGGCAGACTGCAACACCGGTCCTTCCGGAATTGCACGCATAATCCAAAGTTTTTTGCGGTTATCGACCCTGGCCCGACCCGTTCAAGTTCCAAACACATAGCCACGAGCGAGCGTGGCAAGCGCGAATCGCCGGGCGGGCTGGCGCCGGGGACGTCGGAGCCCGGCGATTCAAAACGACGACACCCCCGAGCGTGGCGCTCGGGGGTGTCGGGTGTTGTCAGAGGGGGAACTGACTGAGTGTGCCCGGTTGGGGCGGTGACTCAGGCGCGGCGGCGACGCGTCGCGACCAGGCCAGCCACGCCGGCGAGGGCGAGGGCACCCGGGGCGGGCACCAGATCATCGGCGGGGATCAGGAGGTCCTGGCTTTCGTCGCTGACGAGGGCGACGAGGGCCTCCTCCTCGAACCAGTCGCCGGAGACGATGGCGTCGAGCCATGCCTGGGCGGTGTTGAGGACATCGTTAGTGAAGGTGTTCGCCATGCCGTTGATCTTGTGGTTGCCGGCCGACAGATCCTGATCGTCGTCCTCGGAGAGCTCCCAGAGGACGGCCTGGAAGGCGGCGGCGTTCACGTTGCTGGTCTGCGAGAGGGCGAAGGCACCGGCCCAGAGGCGCTGTGCGTAGACGACCTCGGTGGCGGTGAAGCCGTTGTCGATGAGCTGGGCGGTCTCGTAGGAGGTGCCGACGGGCGGGGGCACGTCAAGGAGCTGCTCGGGCTCGATGCAGTAGGTCAGGAAGAGCTCCCAACCGTCGCCCGCGAGCTGGTCGATTTCGAGCTCGTAGGTGCCTGCGGGGAGGTCGCCCGACTGGCCGGCGACCATGCCGTTGTAGCGGCCGCCGGTGCCGGCGAGGTAGACGCCGGGGGTGGCGCCGAGGGAAGTCTCGCCGCTGCCCGCGAGGTCACGGATCTGGACGGTCATGGCCGAGGCGCTGGTTGCCGAGGCAGCCGCGGTTGCGAGCAGGGTTGCCACGCTCAGGGTCTTCGTGTTCATTGGACTCTCTCACCTTCAAACGAATAAGTGGATGGATTGCACTGGTCATCCCCCCTCTGCGGAGGAAGCCGGAACGGGCGCGTGCGCCGGTCCCACCTTCTGTGTGCACCGAAAACCGAGAGATGCCAGTGGTTGTGAGAAAAAAGTCCGGCTGTGAGGGCAGAAACATCCGAAAAGCCCCCGTTCGGGGATTGCGCGGCGAGGTCCGAGAACGCCTTGGCGTGCAGGGGGGCCGCTCTGGCGTGCTGGGCGGGGGTGCGGCCGATAGAGTCGGGCCATGGCAAAGGACCCGGACGGACGGAGATCGGCTGGAGTCGGCGGGGCTGCGGTGGGCGGGCCTGCGGGGGGCGCGTGGGTGCACGCGTCGGCGGCCGCTTCGGCGGGGGCGATATCGGACCTGGCAGCAGACACGGCGGCGCTCGACGCGATCGCGGCGGCGGCATCGGCGCTCGCGGGCGTTCTGGAGCGCGGCGGGCGGGTGCTGGCGATCGGCAACGGCGGGTCGTGCGCGCAGGCGGCGCACTTTGCGGAGGAGCTTTCCGGGCGGTACCGGGACAACCGGGCGGCCCTTGGGGCGATCGCGTGCACGGACGCCTCGCACCTGACGTGCACGGCCAACGACTTTGGGTACGAGGCGGTGTTTGAGCGCTGGGTGCGGGGGCTTGCGCGGGAGGGGGACGCGCTGGTGGCGCTGACGACGAGTGGGAACTCGGCGAA
>CAYQAD010000329.1:0-2807 GCA_964415125.1 uncultured Phycisphaeraceae bacterium
CACATCGACGCGCTCACGCCCATCGCCACCCGCATCGCAACCACCTGCGTCGAAGACCCCCCCGCCCACCTCCGCGACGGCGGGCTCATCCGCGATCAGATCGACCCCGAGCTCGACGACGCACGCGCGCTCCAGCGCGACGCCGGCGCCTACCTCGCCGACTACCAGGCAAAGCTCATCGCCGAGCACGACCTGCCCAGCCTCCGCGTCGGCTTCAACAAGGTCTTCGGGTACTACATCGAGCTCCCCCGCGCCCAGGCCCAGCGCGCCCCCGACATCCTCTCCCGCAAGCAAACCCTCAAGAACGCCGAGCGCTACGTCACTCCAGAGCTCAAGGACTTCGAGCAGCGCGTCACCACCGCCGAGGCCCGCGCCCAGGCGCGCGAGAAGCAGCTCTTCGACGAGCTCTGCGCCGCCGCCGCCGACGGCGCCCAAGCGATCATCGAGACCGGCGCCGCCATCGCCGACATCGACGCCCTCGCCGCCCTCGCCGCCAAGGCCCACGCCCGAGGCTGGGCCCGCCCGACCATCACCGCCGAACCGGTCCTGTCCATCACCGCGGGCAGGCACCCCGTCCTCGACGAGGCGCTCGACACCCGCTTCGTCCCAAACGACTGCGCCCTGGGCGCCCCGCCTGCCGATCACGCCGCGGGAGAAGCCGACTCGGCCCCGCCCCTCGCCCTCATCACCGGCCCCAACATGGCCGGCAAGAGCACCTACATCCGCCAGGTCGCCCTCATCGCCCTGCTCGCCCACGCCGGCTCGTTCGTTCCCGCCGAGGCCGCCACCATCGGCGTGGCCGACCGCCTCTTCACCCGCGTCGGCGCCGACGACGCGCTCCACCGCGGCCAATCCACCTTCATGGTCGAGATGACCGAGACCGCAAACATCCTCCACCACGCCACCCCCGCATCCATCGTCATCCTCGACGAGATCGGCCGAGGCACCTCCACCCTCGACGGGCTCAGCCTCGCCTGGGCCATCACCGAGCACCTCTCCTCCGACACCCTCGCCCCACGCACACTCTTCGCCACCCACTACCACGAGCTCACCGACCTCGAGGACCAGCGCCCCGGTCGCATCGCAAACCGACACGTCGCCGTCCGCGAATGGCCCGCCGGCGCACCCGACGCCGAGATCGTCTTCCTCCACCGCATCCTCCCCGGACGCGCCGACCAGTCCTACGGCGTCCACGTCGCGCGACTCGCCGGCGTCCCCGCCAACGTCATCACGCGCGCACGCCAAGTCCTCGGCTCACTCTCCGTCGAACAAGACGGCACGCCGCACATCCCCACGCCCGCCCAAGCACACACGCCAACACCAACAAAGCCAGACCAACAACAGGCCCAACTCGGCCTCTTCACCACCACCGAGTACCTGCCCCACCCAGCCCTCGACGCGCTCCGAGAAATCAAGCTCGAATCGCTCACACCCCTCGACGCCTTCGACACCCTCCGCTCGCTCCAGCACACGCTGCGCAGCGACACCGCAGGCGCCTCCGAAGCCGGCACCGAGAACCAAAGCCAACACCCTTCTAGCGACTGACCGCCTGCGCCGACTCGTCCCGCGGCAGCCGCCACCGCGCCGAGCACTCCGGGCACGTCACAAGCCCGTCGTCCATCGGCGGCGTGAACGCCAGGTCGTACCCGCACCCGATGCACACCGCGTCACGCTTGCCCGCCGCGCTCGCCGCCTCCGCAAGACGCATCCGCGCACTCTTCGGCACGAGCATCCCCCCGATCAACCCGATCACCACCGACGCGCCCACGAAAATCCCGAGGTGCATCGCAAAGTCCAGGAGCGAATCGGCGTGCGCCAGCGCCGCCTCACGATTGCTCACCAGCACCGCCAGCCCAACAAACAGCAACACAAACGCGCCCACAACCATGAACACGCGGAACGATCCACGACGGTCCGTCCCCGCCTCGTCCAGCGCCTCCCGCGTCGCCTTGCCCACACGCTCCGGCAACGCCCCCGGCGCACACATCGGCGACCAACGACCCGCGTCGTCAAGCACCGCCCGTCGCATCATCCGTGGCGCTCGCGTTGCCGAATCCGACCGTACCATCCGCCCACTATACCCACACCCAACAACACCACACCCCCAACCACACCCACACTCACAACCTCAGCAGAGCCACACCACATGAACCACCAGCCCCACCCGCCCCACCACACCCCCACCGCCCTCGACCACTACACCACCCTCGGCCGCTCCGGGCTCCGCGTCTCCCCCTTCTGCCTCGGCACCATGACCTTCGGCCTCGACTGGGGATGGGGCACCGAGGTCGACGACTCCTACAAGATCATCGACGCCTATCTCGACGCCGGCGGCAACTTCCTCGACACCGCCAACATCTACACCAAGGGACACTCAGAAAAGATCATCGGCGACCACATCGGCCGCCACCCGGCGCGCCGCGACCGCACCGTCATCGCCACCAAGTTCATGGGCAACATGTTCCCGGGCGACCCCAACGGCGGCGGCGCCTCCCGCGTCGCCATCATCAACGCCTGCGAAGAATCACTCCGCCGACTCCAGACCGACCACATCGACCTCTACTGGATGCACTTCTGGGACCACCGCACACCCATCGACGAAACCATGCGCGCCCTCGACCAGCTCGTCCGCGACGGCAAGGTCCGCCACATCGGCTTCTCCGACACCCCCGCATGGAAATGCGCCCAAGCCCAAACCCTCGCCGACTGGCGTAACTACGAGCCGCTCGTCGCCCTGCAAATCGAGTACTCACTCATCGAGCGCACCGTCGAGCACGAGCTCATCCCCATGGCCCAGGAACTCGGCA
>CAYQAD010000330.1:0-2803 GCA_964415125.1 uncultured Phycisphaeraceae bacterium
GCAGGCCGATGGGCGAGGTGCCCAGCCAGCGGTCGGCGAGCCAGCCGAGCACCGCCGCGGCGATGCCCACAAAGAGGAAGTCGAGCCCGATCGCGAGGGCCTTGCTCACGTCGCCGAACGCGGCGATACCGGACGAGCCCGGCGGCTTGCGGCGCAGCGACGGGTGGTCGACGGGCGTGCGCAGGATCTCGGGGATCTCGAGGCGGGGGTCGCGGGGTGGCGGGGTGCGCTCCGGCTCGCTCGGCGGGACGTGATCGGGGTCGTTGGAGGCGTCCATGGCGGGCTCAGGCGATGGTTTCGCTGGCAAACTGCTCGGCGGCGGCGAGGACGTCGGGCAGCTTGGCGGCGCCGCTGCCGCCACCTTGGGCCTGCTCGGGCCGGCCGCCGCCCTTGCCGCCGATGACCGCGGCGGTCGCCTTGATCCAGTCCCCCGCCTTGAGCCCGCGCTCGACGATGGGCTTGGGGACGTGCGCGAGCAGGGCGATGGAGTCGGCCTCTGCGTCGGGGCTTGCGAGCATGACGGCGGTGTCGGGGCGGACCTGTGCGATGGACTTCATGGCGGCCTGGAGCGCGCCGCGGTCGGAGCCGCAGGCGATCGAGAGCGCCGCGGAGGTGGCGTCCGCGGGGATCGCCTCGGCCAGCGCGCGGGCGGACTCGACGGCGGCCTTGGCGGCTTCGGCGGCCTTGGCCTTGGCGGCGGCCTTGAGCTTCTCTTGCAGTTCGGCGTGCGATGCGCGGAGCGATGCCTTGTCAACAACGGACAGCGTCGTCGAGTCGATCGCCTCGCCGAGGGCCTTGGCCTCGGCGACAAGCGCGTCGCCCTCGAGCGATTGGGCGGCCTTGACTCGCTCGGCGAGCTGCTTGGCGGCGTCGGCGGCCTCGCGCGCCTCGTCGCCCGTGACCGCGACGACGCGGCGCACGCCCTTGGCGATGCCTTCTTCCTGGACGATCGCGAACGCGCCGAGGGCGCCAGCGCCGACCGCGTGGACGCCGCCGCAGAACTCGATGCTGATGTCGGCCCATTGCTCGCTTTCAGGGTTGGCGAGCAGGTCGGCGACGGGCGCACCGATCGAGACGACGCGGACGGGGTCGGGGTACTTCTCGCCGAACACGGCGCGGAGGCCGGTGATTTGCTTCGCCTGCTCGAGCGGGGCGAGCTCGGCGAAGACCTTGAGGTCGGCGTTGATCTTGGCGCGGACGAGCGTCTCGGCGGCGGCGGCCTCTTCGGTCGTGAGCGGCTTGGCGTGGTCGAAGTCGAAGCGGAGGCGGTCGGGTGCGACGCTCGAGCCGCGCTGCTCGCACGCGGTGCCGAGCGCGTGACGCAGGCCGAGATTGAGTAGGTGCGTGGCGGTGTGGTTGTGGGTGATCGGCTCGCGGCGCTGGTTTGAGATGTGGCACTGGACCATGTCGCCCGTGCGGATCTCGCCGCGGACGACGCGGCCGATGTGGACGACGTAGCCGCCGAAGGCGCGGACGTCCTCGACCTTGAACTCGCCGCCGCCGCTCGGCGTGCCGGCCTCGCGCGTGACGAGGAGTCGGCCCTGGTCGGCCTCTTGCCCGCCCATCTCGGCGTAGAAGTTGGTCTTGTTGAGCACGACGCCGACGCGGCGGACGTCGCCGGCGTCGACGGCCTCGTCGAAGTCGGTCCCGTCCCAGATCGCCGCGACCCGCGCGCCGATGTCGCGGCCGTGGAACTTGTCGGCATCATCGGTGGGCTTGACGTTCAGGTGCTTGAGCTTGCCGGTGGCCTCGGCGTCGAGGGTGAGGGGCTTGTCGTCGCCGAACTTGCTCGAGGCGCGGCTGCGCTCCCGCTGGGCCTCCATCTCGGCCTGGAAGCCGGCGACGTCGACGGTCATGCCGCGCTCCTCGGCCATGAGCTGGGTGAGGTCGATGGGGAAGCCGAAGGTGTCGTAGAGCTGGAAGGCGTCGGCGCCGGAGACCTGCGTTGCCCCGCTCTGGCTCGTGAGGTCCTCGAAGTGCTTGATGCCCCGGTCGAGCGTTCGGCCGAATGACTCTTCCTCGTCCTGGATGATCGCGCGGACGCGATCGGGGTTTGTGCGCAGCTCGGGGAAGGCGTCGCCCATCTGGTCGACCACGGCCGGAACCAGCGCGGCGAAGAAGCCGGGCTTGGCGTCGAGCTTCTGGCGGCCGTAGCGCACGGCGCGGCGCAGGACGCGGCGGAGGACGTAGCCCCGGCCCTCGTTAGAGGGCACGGCCCCGTCGGTGATCGCGAAGGTGAGCGTGCGGATGTGGTCGGCGATGACGCGGTAGGCGGTGTCGATGCCGGCCGTGTCGTCGGCGCCGAGCTTGCCCTCGTAGGGGCGAGCGCCGGTCTGCGCGCGGATGGCGTCGAAGAGGGGGGTGAAGACGTCGGTGTCGTAGTTGGAGCGGACATCTTGCAAGACGGAGACGAGGCGCTCGAGGCCCATGCCGGTGTCGACGTGCTTGGCGGGGAGCTGGCGGAGCTTGCCGCCGGCGGCGCGGTCGTACTGGATGAAGACGAGGTTCCAGACCTCGAGCACGTCGGGGTCGTCGGCGTTGACGAGGTCGGCGGCGTTGCGGCCTCCGACGCGGTCGTAGTGGAGCTCGGAGCACGGGCCGCACGGCCCGGTGTCGCCCATTTCCCAAAAGTTGTCCTTCATGTTGCCGGGCAGGACGCGCTCGGGGGGAAGGTGGCGGAGCCAGAGCTCGCGCGCCTCGTCGTCGGGCGCGAGGCCGGCACCTTGATCGCCGCCGACGTAGGTCGCGTAGAGGCGGTCGCCGGGCAGGCCGTGGTGGCCGGTGAGGAACTCCCATGCCCCGG
>CAYQAD010000331.1:0-2802 GCA_964415125.1 uncultured Phycisphaeraceae bacterium
CCGGCTCGCCGATCAGAACGGGGTTGTTCTTGGTTCGGCGGCTGAGCACCTGCACGCATCGGCGGATCTCCTCATCACGCCCGATGACCGGGTCGAGCTTGCCCGACTGGGCCTTCTCGGTGAGGTCGATGCCGTACTTGCCGAGTGCCTCGTAGTTGGCTTCGGCGGATTGCTCGTGCGTGCCGGACGAGCCGGATGATGCGCGCAGCTCGGCTAGGGCTGTGCGCAGGTCCTTGGCGGTTGCGCCGTGGATGCGGAGCGCGTCTTGGGCGGAGCCCTTGGATTCGGCGCACGCGAGCAGCAGGTGCTCGGTAGAGACGTAGGAGTCCTTGAGCGCTTGCCGCTCGCGTTCGGCAGCCCCGAGCAGGTCCATCAGCTCGCGCCCTCCGGTGCCCGCGCCGCTTGAGACGGTCGGCATGCGGTTGAGCTCGTCGGTGACGGTTTTGGTTGCGGCGTCGGCTTGGCCGCCCGCTTTAGCGAGGATGCTTCGGGCGGGGCTCTCTTTGTCATCGAGCAGCGCCGCGAGCACGTGCAGCGCCCCCACTTCCGCGTGGCGTGCGGCAACAGCTCGGCTCTGGGCATCGGCAAGGACGCCCTGGGCGCCCGTGGTCATCTTCTCGGGTCTCATGCGGTCAAAGTCCTTCCCGGCAGGCCGCGGACGCGAGCCCGGGGCCCGAGCGCAGCGGCTGCCGGCGGATCACGGTGCAACCCGCGCGCCGGCAAGCGCACGCGTGACAAACCGTTGCAGCGGCGGTGGTTGTGGACTCAGGGGCGGTAGGGAAGGCCCGTGCGACGGGCGGGCAACCGCCCCACTGCCATCCTGGCACCGCCGATCAGCCGCCTCCAAGGCCCCGCATCAAGGCGAGGATGATCGGCAACTCAATCAGGAAGAGCGAGAGGGCGACAGCAAGAACCCAGCAGACGAAGACGGTCCGCCACCCGTAATCGCGGGACCGGACACGCGTGAGGAGCCAGTACCCCACCAGCAGGGGAGGCCCGAAAGTCAGGCCGAGGAAGACGATGGGGTAGGCCGGGTTCTCGACGATCTGGTTCCAGTTCAGAACGCTCCGGTGCACCGGCGATGCGAGCCGGAAGAGCACGGCGGCTGCGGGTGCGGCCATGGCGGCGGTGTACCGCCCTGTCCAGGGAACACCCGTCCGCCCCGACCGCTCTGCGAGCGCGACGAACACGTTCCTTCGACCGCTTGAGGTCGCTGAGAGCCGATTCGAGGTTGTCGGCCGCGGGTGGTTTGCCCGAACCGCGATGGCTGGACTCGCGTTGCATGTCTGTCAGTATTGGGAAGTTGGGGAGATCGCATGCGGCGTGGCAGCGGTTCGGCCCGCGCAGACCGTCGGCGTTCGGCGGAACCGCACGGCCGCGATGGCATGGTTCGGACCCTGAGCAGCTAGGGGGGCGCCATCGTGCGTGATCCCGGCCTTCCGCTCGTGGGCGGCTTGGCCTTCGCCCGCAAACCCGGCTCCCGTCAGGGTCGCACAAAGGGTTCGAAACACGTCGCCATCGCGTCGCCCGGTTCCGCCGAACGCCGACGGCGCGAACATAGCACCGCCCTTCAGCCGGACCAAGCACTCGGTCTGCAACACCATCGACAAAGCCGAGATTTCCACCGGTCATCCACCGGCGCGAGGTCAAAACGCACCGGATCGGGGAACCCGGGGCGGTGCGGGACGTCCCAGAACGGGCGGCTGGGTGCCAAGCTGTGCCGTGCTGTTCGATGCCGTGGCGTGCCGAGTGGGGATTGTTGGGTCGACGACTCGGGGTTCGAGTTTGGGCCCGGCCCTGACCGTGGCCCTGACCTTGGCCCCGACGGAGGCATCGCCTGTTTGCTGACCCGATGGGGGTCGGGCCGATACACTTGCGACCCGGCCGGCCGTCCGTCCCAAGGCCCGCCGAGTTCGATTCCCGCGACCGGAGCTTGCGCATGCCGACTCAACAGATCCCTTCTCGTCCCTCGCTGACGCGCCGCCTTGCGCTCGTCGGCTCGACCTTTGGCATCGCGATGTTCGCGACCGGGTGTGTGTGGTCGGGCCCGAAGGCCGAGGCCGACGCGAACAAGATTCGCAACAACCCGACCCCCGAGCTCGCGACGCTCTACGAGCGCCCCGCGGATGTCCGCAACAACCTCGCGCTCCAGCACAACGCGAACCTGCGCATGGCCCGGCAGGACATGGGCCGATTCTGGCTTCTGGACCGTCCGTCGCGCCTGACGCCCGAGCCGGTGCCCGAGTAAACCGCGGAACCGCCGCCGAGCAGTTCCGGCGCCGCGCCGGTGCGGTCGCACAGCGGCCCACGCGCATCACGCAACGAACGAAGATAGGGAGCCCACGGATCCGTGGGCTCCCTGTTCTTTTGCCACAGATTTGTGGAAGTGTCGCCGCGCGACAACCGCTTACTTGGTGGTGTACCGGCCGTGGGCGATCTTCTTGAAGCGCGGGCTCTTGATGAGCGTCTGGTTGACGATCGTGTTGAAGGTTCGGCTTGTGGTGACGTAGCCCGCGGCGCGGACCGCGTCGGCGAGCTCGCTGACGCCCATGGTGTTGCCCTCGAGCACCTGGTGCATGGTGTCCTCGAGGCTCGCGGCGTTGCGGGGGCGACGACGTCGGCCGCCGACGCCCGCGCCGGCACCGAACAGGCCGCCGGACACGCTCAGCTCGCGCTCGACCTCTTCGAGCTGGGCGAGCAGCTTGGCACGCTTGCGCTCGAGGGAGCGGATGGAATGCTCACGCCTTTGGAGCTCGGCGGCGAGGTCCTCGGTGGAGAGCTTGGAGAGGCTGGTGCCGGCGG
>CAYQAD010000332.1:0-2791 GCA_964415125.1 uncultured Phycisphaeraceae bacterium
GTGCTGCCCGCCTGGATGTCCGCCGCGGCGGCTGATTGGGTGTCGGTGGTGGTCACGTGGTGCTCGCTCCGTCCTTGCGGCCGAGTCTACCGGCCGGCCCGCATCGCCGGCGTGCCGGGTGATGTGTCGCCGGCACAGCCCGGCAGCGACCCCACACGAGCGCTTGGGCCCTCAGCGGCGTGGGCCCGCGGCGTCGTGATCCGGGACGTTCTCGACCTCGGCGACCTCGGCGATCGCGGCGAGTCCTTCGCGCAACGCCGCGGCGGCGGGGCTTTGGGCGTGCGGCAGCGTGAAGCGCATCGGGCCCGCCGGCTTGTGCACGCCGCGCAGGCGGAATCGGCGGCTGGGCGGATCGCCCGCGGGCTCGGCCGGCACCGCGGCGATGGGCGTGACGAGGAAGACGCTCTTGCGACCCGGGTCGCCCGTGCCCATCCAGCCCTTGGCGGGCGCAAGCGTGACGTGCAGATCGCGCAGGTCGTGCGACTCGGTCGCGTCGATCAGCGTCAGGGGCGCGGGCGCGATGGGCAGCAGGTGCAGGCGCGTGGGCGTGAGCACGAGCACCCGCTTCACGTCGGCCCCCTTGGAATAGACCATCGCCGCGAGCAGCGGGCCCGCGATGGGGAGCATGCCCATCGCGATCGCGCCGACCTGATCGCGCTGCGCGCGCACGGGCGCCGCCAGCGCGAAACCGATGGGCAGCACGCCGGGCTCATCCCGGATGCGCAGCACGTGGCGGATCTCGAGATACGAGTACTGCGTCCCGGGCAGCGTCGTGGAGACGCGTCGCGCCGCACGCGGCCTCGATCGGACGGGGAAACGCTCGGTCTTCACGCGCAGCCCATCACGGATAGAACGCCGCGACCGTGAGCAGGCCCGCAATGGCCGCCGCGAACGCGCCCTTGATGACGGTGGCGAAGGCGCGCCCGATCGCGGCACCGGTCGCGATGCTCGAGGACTCGCGCCAGGTGCGCTGCTTGACGCCGCGTTCGGCGAAGAGGGCGCCGAGGGCCGCACCGATGATGCCGCCGGCGATCGTGCCGACGATGGGGATCGGCAGCAGGACGGTGCCCGCCAGCGCGCCGATGAGCGAACCGAAGAGCGCGCCGAGGGCGCCGGTCTTCGAGCCGCCGCGTTTGGCGGCGCCAACCGACGACGAGGCGAGCTCGGCGATCTCGGCGAGCACGCCCAGGCCGATCGCGACGGCGATGGTCCAGAGGCTGAAGAGGTCGGGCTGCCACCACCAGCAGAGCATCGCCACGCCGATCGCCAGCCAGATGCCCGGCAGCGTCACGAGCGTGAGCGCGATGCCGAGGATGCTGGCCAGGGCGACGATGCTCGCGGCGACGTAGATCATGCGGGTCGGGGGGTCTCGCTGAGGCGTGCCAGAGTGCGTCAGGCCGAGGTGGGTGGTGTCGGGTCGGCGGTGTCTTCTTCGGAAGCGGGGGTCTCGCCTTCCGGATCGTCCGCGGCGCTCTCGGCCTCGGCGACGCGGTCGGGGAACGCGGCGGCTTCCATCTCCAGCACCCAGGGCTCGAGCTTGGCGTGCTGGTACAGATCGACCTTGAGCTCCTTGCCGCCGTGGCGGTCGTGGTCGGGCTTGATCTTTAGGAAGACGATGAACTTGTCCCACTTGCGCTTGTCGACGTCTTCGAGGTCCGCGGGCACGAGCACCGACTTATCGGGCAGCGTGAGCGACTTGGTTGCCGGGTCCCACCGGTACTTGCGCATCGCGACCATCAGGAAGCGGAGCGTCATGTACGCGGCGATCGCCCAGCAGACCACCAGAATCGCCCACTGTGAGGGGATGTCGTACACGGCCAACGGCTTGGGGTTGCCCTTGCCCGCCCACGCCGTCTCCAGCGCCTCGAACCGCTCGCGCGGGTTGTCGAAGGTCGTGTTCTCCGGCTCGAGATCACCCACGAGCTTGAGCGCCTTGAACCACTCCAGGCGACGCTGCTCGACCTCGCTCGGGGTCTGGCGCGCCTCGAGACGCTCCAGCTCCGCGGCGGGGTCTTCGGTGGACGCGGTGCGGAACGAGCCCGAGGCCTCGAGGGCCCGGAGGTACTCGAGCTCGAGCTTCTCGGCGTAGGCCCGCCCCCGGCTGGGGTAGAGGCTGACCGCGTCGTAGATCGCCCAGCATCCGAACGCCCAGAGCACGAGCGTGATCAGCACGGTCTTGATGACCCAGGGGCGGTTGAGGGAGGTGACGTTGGCGCTGGATGCCTCGGACATGGGCTTCGGCTCCGAAATTCGGCCACGCGCGTTGGGCGGCCGAGGCGTGCGTCCCGCGAAGGCACATGCCCGTGCGACGGGCCGGGGGCGGGTGGACATGGTAGTGGTCGTCCCGACGCGGCGGCAGGCGGGCGACGTTCACGGGCACGCAACGCCCCGCGGGCGTTATCGCGCTGTGCTGTTGGTATCGTCGCGCGGGGGGTCGGCCTCCACACGATCGAGGGCAATCGACCACCATCGTGCGCTTCGCGCGGGGCCGTGGGGCCGGCTCCGCAACGCGTCGAACCCGCCGTCCCGTACCGTCCGGCGCGGAATACGGGGATACCCGGGCATGGGCGGGGGCGTCTGGCTGCTGCGGCGGAGCGCCTGGGTCAGCCAGGCCGAGTGCAGCTGCCGGGCACGCTCGCCCGCGTCGAGCACCCGCTTGCGTTTGAGCCAGTTCCAGAACATCGACGCATTCTCCGGGTGGGGCGGGCGGGGTCAAGGGGGCGATCGCCATGCCCCCGGACCGTGATAGAGCTGGACTGGACCGCGACTGGCGCGCGACTGGGGCGCGACT
>CAYQAD010000333.1:0-2781 GCA_964415125.1 uncultured Phycisphaeraceae bacterium
CCGAGACGAGCGCTTGCGAGAGCGTCAGGTCGGTGCGGTTGCCCGCGTCGTCGAGTGTGTTGAACTCCTCGTCGAGCTCGGCAGAGATCTCGGCGATCTGTTCGGCGCGGTCGGCCTCACGCTTCTCGAAGGCGGCGAGCAGGTCGCTCGAGATCTCGTCGAGTCCCGCGACGGTCGGTGCCGCCTCGAGCAGATCTGTGAACCGGGCGGTCTTGCCCTTCTGGGCCGCGTCCCAAAGCGCCGAGGACCACGTGTCCGGGGCGGCGGGGATGTCGCCGGCGTGCTCGGCGAGCGCGCACGCGGGGGTGTGGGTCAGGGCGAGGGTGGCGGTGAGTGCGAGTGCTGCCCAGCGTTGCCGCATGTGTGGAACTCTCTTCCGGGAGGTGGTGTGCGTGTTGGGTGTGCTCAGGTGGTGCTCAGGTGGTGCTCGGTTGGTGCGTCAAGGGTCGTGGGCGAGGTGCTGTGCAACCGGGTGTTGCGCGGCGCGTCGTATCTCAGCGACGGGCGAAGGTTGGTCGAGGACCGACGAGAGGACCTGCTGGAGTCGAGGCCGTGCGAGGGGTTGTGTTCAGAGGCATGTTGTACAGGAGTTGTGCCCGCGTTGTACCTGAGACGGGGCCTGGCGTGTTGTGGTTCGTCGGGTGATCGTCACGGTGGTGTCCCACCGGGGCCGCCCACGCTGCCATCGGCGTTCCCAGGCCGGGCGGTGCAAGCTGGGCCCTTTGGGACGCTGACAGGGGCGGTACGGGCTTCGGTCAGGCGGGTTGCACGGGCGCATCGGCCGCGCAATCGGCAGGGAAACGCGTGTCACGGTCCGATCACACGCCGCGAGCCGGCTCAGACTTTGCGGGCTTTGCCCCGCCCGAGCGCGATCACCACCGCGACGACCGCCATCACGCCCACGAGCACCGCCAAGGCCGCGTCGCGCCACGCCGGGTCGATCAGCCCGCGGTCCGCGGCCATGCTCACCGCGAGGATGCCGGCCGGGCCGAGCGTGTACCCGATGCCGATCAGCGCCTCGTGCGTCCCGCCCGCGTCGACCTCGGCTGCCCCGACCTCCATCGCGTAGTAGAGCGCCGCGCAGTACGTCGCGCTCATGCCGATGCCGAAGCAGGCGAGCCCGAAGATCAAGAGTGCCAGGCCCACCTGCGGCGTGGGCGCGATGCTTGGGCTCAGCACCGTCAGCGCGGTGCCGATGAGCATGCACGTTGCCGAGATAACCACGGGCCACCATCGGCCGTGCCAGCCGTGCCATCGCTCCATGCCCGCGAAGACGAGCACGCGCACCACCAGGAAGGTGGACGCAACGGGTGTCTGCCATTCCGTTGGCACGGCGAGCCGGTTGACGGCGGTGGGCAGCACGACGTTGATCGTCGAGGCGAGCAGGTAGCTGGTGGGAAGCAGCACACGCACGGCTGAGAGCAGGCGGGTGTACACGGGCGGGTGCGGCTCGTGCTCGGCGTGCACGTGCTTTCGCGGCTCGCGCGGCAGCGCGAGCAGCAGCGGGACCGTGGCCAGATGCAACACGCCGAGTCCCGCGAGCACGACGAGCGGCGCGGACTCGACGAGCGGCGCCATGAGCCAGTACGACGCGGCGACCGCGGAGGACCAGATGATGTTGAAGCGGCCGATGGCGCGCCGGAGCGGCACGCCGCGACGCCCGCCGGCGAGATACGCCTCGACGATCGGCCAGAGCGCACCGGTGGCGGGCATGTACAGCGCGACGGGCGCGACCAGCGCCCACGCCGGCAGGCCGGCGGTGGCGGTGCCGACCAGCCACGGCGTTGCTGCGAGCACGCCGAGCACGATGTGCAGGCCGATGAGCACCAGCCGCGTGCTGATCGCCGGCGTGTGTCTGGCGATGCGGAGCAGCGCGGGGCCGACCGCGAGGGCACCGGCGATATACGTCAGCCCGAGCAGGATGCCGAGCTGGGCGTTCTGGGCGGTGCCGAACCCGAGGGCCGACTTGGCGAGGAAGAAGACGCCGTTGGTCACGGCGCCCGTCCCAAGGGAGCCGACCAGGGTGACCGCGAGCACCGCCCAGAGTGGGGCCCAGAGCGGGGCCCAGAGCGGGGTCGAGGGTGGCGTCGGGCTGGTGGTGGCGGCGGTTGGCATGGGTGGCGAGCGGGCGGTGTCGGGCCAACGGGTTGCGCAGGCGGGGTTGGTCGCCTGCCGGGCGTGCAAATGAAGGCCCGAGAAGATGCCGCATTGCCACGGGCGGGCGGCGATCGTAGCATCGCGTTCCGCGGCTCCGCCCCTGTGGCACGCCGTGGACTGGGCGTGCCCGTAGCTCAACTGGATAGAGCGCTGCCCTCCGAAGGCAGAGGTTCCGCGTTCGAATCGCGGCGGGCATATTCGCAGAACCCCTTACGAGACGGCGGCTTGCAGCCTTTGCCCGTTGACGCGCTCCGCGCGGCAAGGTCAACACGAAGGGCGGCTGGGTCGAGATTGGACCCGCCGTGGCCGTCGGCAGGTGCGAGCCAAACGTGCGTTGTGGCCTGGAACGCGTCGCGTTTCGCGCGCGTTGCTCTTTGTTGTCATGACGTCGCCGGCAAGGGGGTTGGGAGTCCGCCCCTGCGTTAGCCTGGCGGCCCGCGTGCGTTCGCTGATTTTGGGCGTCGCTTGTTTGTCTCACGCGGGTGCCCAGGAGCCGCCATGATCTCGCTGACCGCCCCGCTGGAGCTTTCTTCGGCCGTTGTGCTGGGTGCACCGGCTGTCCCCGCCTCGGGCGTCGCCCTCGCGCCGCAGGACACGCTGGTGTTTGTCGGCTTTCTCGCGGTG
>CAYQAD010000334.1:0-2780 GCA_964415125.1 uncultured Phycisphaeraceae bacterium
CGCGACGCTCACGCACACGCCGAGCCCGATGGGGTTCTTGAAGGAGGTGCTCGGCCGGCCCGAACACGAGCGGCCGTTCTTGGTGGTGCCGATGGGGTATCCCGCGGACGACTGCGTGGTGCCCAAGCTCGAGCGCAAGGGGCTTGATGAGATCGGCGTGTTTATCGAGTAGCGTGCGTTCGCATCGGATCGCTTGGCGATCATGAGCGGTGTCATGACGAGCGGGGAGCGAGCCGATTGAAGAGTGCCGCGGTGATGGCAAGGATCGCGGCGGCGGCGGCGGCGTGGAGCGCGAGCGTGACGCCGATGAGGACGGTGTAGGTGGTGCGGGTGAGCTCCATGTCGCCGATGTCCTGGTAGGTATCGAAGCGGCCGCCGCGGGCGCTGAAGCCGAAGTCGAGCGCGGCGACGGCCGCGACAAGGGGATGCCCGAACACAAAGGGAACTTCCATCGCGTCGAGCACGTCGTAGTACTGGTCGAAGAACTCGGCGAGGAGGGCGACGAGCATGGGCAGCGCGGCGTAGGCGATCAGCACCAGGCCGACGTTGATGGTCGCGGCGCGGGTGGGTGTCTTGGAGATCAGGCTCAGGGCGATGCCGGTGGCGCTGAAGAGCATGATCGGGCCGAGCGCTATCGCTATGAAATGCAGGGGCGTGACGGGGTGGATGTGCCCTGACGTGACGCCGATGAGGAACAGATAGATGGTGATCGCGAGGGGCGTGAACCACTGGCGGGACAGTGCGCCGAGGTACTTGCTGGCGATGAGCTCCCGGCGCGGAATGCGGGTGGTCAGGAGGGTGTCCCAGGTCCGGCTCTCGCGTTCGCCGGCGATGCTGGCGGCGGGCGTGTTGCCCGCGAGGAAGCAGACGAGGAACATCGCGAACACGGGCGGGAGGAAGTAGGTGACCTCCTCGTCGATGCCGAGGCGCCAGGGGAACAGCGCCAGCCCGAGCAGCATCGCGCCAACCACCGTGATGACGAAGGCTCGCGACGTGGTGCGGAGGCGCAGCTCGCGCCAAAGCAGCGCGGTGTCGGGAACGGTGCGCGCGGTGGCGCGCTTGGCGGTGCGAGCTGCGGCGCGGGCGCGACGCTTCGAGCGCCTTCTCGATTGTGCCGGCTCGCCCGGCGCGGGCTCAAGCTCGCGCTCGAACTCGGCTGCAAGGTTGCGGCGGGCGCGTTTGGCGGGGGTGCTCGCGTCGTTGTCGCGGCGGATGCGGCGGCGGAGGGAGGCCGAGGCGAGAGACGCCATGACGACGGCGAGGGTGGTGTTGAAGAGGCTGTTGCCGATCCAGACCCAGTTGACATTGCCGGTGAATCCGCCGCCCATGAGGTCGGCGGTGATCGCCATCGCGGCGGTGGGCGCGGAGATGATGGTGGACAGCTCGAGCAGGCGGTTGGTAGGCACCGCGCCGAACTGGCCCAGGAAGACCAGCAGCAGCGGGCCGAAGAAGACGATGTTGATGATGGTGAAGGCCATCGAGGCGGCGGTGCTCGCGCGGCGTGCACCGACGGAGGCGAGCAGCGCGATGGCGATGCCCAAGAGCGAGACCGAGAGCGAGATGGCGGCGAAGGCGATGACGGTGCGGAGGGGCGCGCCGCCGAAGGTGCGCGCGGCGAGGAGCACGGGCAGGCCCGCGAGGGCGAGGATGGTGATCTGGATGAACCGGCTGGCGAGCATGGAGAAGACCATCTCGGCGGCGGTGATGGGCGTGGTCATCAGCGCCGGGAGCGTTCGTTTGTGGCGCTCGTCGCAGATGGCGCTGGCGGCGGCGACGATCGACGCGAAGCACAACGCGACCAGGCCGAACCACCCCACGGTGAGGGTGAGGGCGGGCGCGATCTCCTGGAAGGCCTGCTGGCGGGCGAGTGCGCCGGTGTCGTAGCTGTTGGCGGCGACGGAGCCGCCGACGAGCAGGGCCAAGCCGATGAGGCCCGCCGTGAAGAGGAAACGGACGGCGTAGGTGCTCCGGCGGCGGCCGATGGCGCGCATGTCGCGCTGAAAAACGGGGCCGAAGAGCAGGCGCGTCGGCGGCGGGATGCGACGGATGAGGCGCACGGGCGCGGCGAGGGCACGCGTCATTGGACGCGGCCCTCGGTGAGCGAGAGGAAGGCGTCCTCGAGCTTGACCTCCTGCGGCACGACCGAGGCGATGCGCAGGCCCGCGGTGATCAACGCCTCGATGAGGAAGTGGTGCGAGGACTGGTCGGCGGCGAGCTCGGCGATGACGCGGTCGCCCTCGATCGAGACCTCGGCGAGGCGCGGGTTGCCCGTGAGCAGGGCGTGGGCCCGGGCGGCCTGGTTCGCGGCGTCGAGCCCGGGGGTGGACGGGTCGGCGGTGGGCTCGAAGGTGATGGTGACGCGGTCGCCGGCGCGGACGCGCTTGTAGGCGTCGGCGATGGTGCCCGCGTAGACGAGGCTGCCGCGTTCGATGATGCCGATGGAGTCGCACATCTCGGCGAGCTCGGAGAGGATGTGGCTGGAGACCATGATGGTCTTGCCCATCGCCTTGAGCTCGAGGAGCAGTGAGCGCATCTCGATGCGCGCGCGCGGGTCGAGGCCGGAGGCGGGCTCGTCGAGCAGGAGGACCTTGGGCTCGTGGATGAGCACACGCGCGATGCCGAGGCGCTGCTGCATGCCGCGGGAGAGCGACGAGACGGGGGCGAGGCGTTTTTCGGTCAGGTCGGTCAGCTCGAGGACGGACTGGACGAGTGCCTTGCGCCGGTTGCGCCTGATGCGGAAGGCGGCGGCGAAGAATTGGAGGTACTCGTCGACGACGAGG
>CAYQAD010000335.1:0-2779 GCA_964415125.1 uncultured Phycisphaeraceae bacterium
TCGAGCCTTGGAAAGACGTACTCGCTGACGGGCTGGAAGGTGGGCTGGACAATCGCGCCGGCGCGGCTGACGGCGGGCATCCGGGCGGCGCACCAGTTCCTGACGTTCAGCGTGCCCGGGCCCTTGCAGCTTGGGGCGGCAGCGGCGCTTGATGAGGGCGGCACGTACGTCGCGGAGATGCTCGAGTCGTTCCGCGTGGCGCATGGGCGGCTTGCGGGGGCGCTCGCGGGCGTGGGCTTCGGCGTGAAACGAAGCGATGGGACGTACTTCGTGATGGTGGACCATCGGCGGGTGTCGTCGGCGGTGGGGGTGGAGGGCGATGTCGCGATGGCGCGGTACATGGCCGAGCACGTTGGCGTGGCGGTGGTGCCGCCGAGCTGCTTTTACGAGCGGCGGGCGCTTGGTGAGCACATGCTCCGGCTGTGCTTCTGCAAGCGTCTTGAGACGATCGACGCGGCTGTCGAGCGCATTGGCGCGCGGCTGGGCGGGGTGGCGGTGTGAACGCGCGGGAGATCGCGGTGGCGATGGCCGACGCGGCGATCGCGGCGGCCGAGCCGGCGGGCGCGGTCGAGCGGGCGTGGGACGCGGTGCCAACGGATGCGGCGCGGGTCTGGCTGCTCGCGATCGGCAAGGGCGGGTTTGGCATGGGCGCGCGGGGGGCGCGTCTGCTCGGGGACCGGCTGGCGGGCGGCGTGGTGCTCGCGCCGGGGGCGCTGGTGGATCGGGGCGGCGCGGAGGTCGAGGCGTTGCGTGGCGTCGGGCTCGAGGTGCTGGGGTGCGACCACCCGGTGCCGACGGCGAGGAATGTTGAGGCCGCCGGGCGGGTCGAAGGCGTGGTGCGGGCGGCGGATGACGGGGAACTGGTGCTGGTGCTGCTCTCGGGCGGCGGGTCGGCGTTTGTGTCGTCGCCGGCCGAGGGGCTCGGGCTCGATGACGTGCGGGATGTGACCTCGTGCCTGCTCCGTTCGGGGGCGACGATCGGGGAGCTCAACTGTGTGCGGAAGCACTGCGAGCGACTGAAGGGCGGGCGACTCGCGGCGCTTGCCTGGCCGGCGCGGGTGGTCACGCTGGTGGTGTCGGACGTGGTGGGGGATCGGCTGGATGTGATCGCGTCGGGACCGACGGTTTCGGATGGGTCGACGTTCGCGGACGCCGCGGCGGTGCTGGAGCGGCGCGGGTGCGGCAGCGCGGCGGTGCGCACGCACATCGCGCGCGGGGTGGCGGGCGGGGTGGAGGAGACGCCCAAGGCGGGCGACGCGCGGCTCGCGCGGTCGGCAACGCGTGTGATCGCGAGTAATGCTGGGGCGTGCGACGCGGCGGTGCGCCACGCGGCTGGGTTTGGATATGAGGTCCGCGAGCGGCGCGATGGGGTGGAGGGTGAGGCGAGCGGCGTGGGTCGCGCGCTCGCGGCGCGGGCGCTCGCGCTGCGTGCGGCTGATCGCCCTGGATGTGTGGTGTGGGGCGGCGAGACGACCGTGTCGGTGGGCGAAGCGCGGGGTGTTGGTGGGCGGAATCAGGAGGTCGCGCTCGCGGCGGCGGAGGTGCTCGCGGGTGTGGAGGGCGTGGCGGTTGTGAGTGTGGGCACCGATGGGATCGATGGGCCGACGGATGCGGCGGGGGCCGTGGTGGATGGGGCCAGCTGGGCTGCGGTGCGGGCGGCGGGCGTCGAACCAGCGGAGGCGCTCGCGGCGCACGACAGCCATCGGGCACTCGGCGCGGCGGGCTGCTTGATCCGGACCGGGCCGACGGGCACGAATGTGTGCGATGTGATGGCTGCGGTTTTCGGGTGAGGGCGTTGCGGGCCGGATTGGCCGTGCCTCGGCGGGTAGGGCTTGCTAGGCTCTATTCCGGATAGGAGTATGCGAATGCTTTCCGGAAGTCTGACGATCCAGCGGCTGCTCGCGAACATGGCGAAGATCGACGCCTCGGACCTGCATGTGAAGGTGGGCATCCCGCCGACGTACCGGGTGGGGAGTCGGCTGCGCGCCGTGGATGCCGACCCGCTGGGCGAGGACGAGGCGGACCACCTGCTCGATCCGATCCTGACGGACCACCAGCGGAAGCAGTTCGTGAAGGACGGCAACCTCGACTTCGCGTGGCACCTGCCCGACGGGGACCGGTTCCGCGTGAACATGTTCCGGTCGGGCTCGCACGTGCATGCGGCGATCCGGCGGGTGAAGGCGGCGGTGCCGACCTACGAGTCCCTGCACCTGCCGCCCGTGTATGACGAGCTGGTGGAGCGGACGAGCGAGGGGCTGGTGCTGGTGGTCGGCGTGACGGGGTCGGGCAAGAGCTCGACGCTCGCGGCGATGGTGGACCACGTCAACGCAACGCGGGGCGTGAACATCATCACGATCGAGGACCCGGTGGAGTATCGGTTCCCGCCGAAGAAGTCGATCGTGAGCCAGCGCGAGATCGGGATCGACGTGAAGGACTTCCCGACGGCGATGCGATACGTGGTCCGGCAGGACCCGGACGTGATCCTGGTCGGCGAGATGCGTGACCACGAGACGGTGCTCAGCGCGATCCAGGCGGCGGAGACCGGGCATCTGGTGTTCGCGACGCTGCACACGGCAGACACGATGGGCGCCTTCACACGCATGCTCGAGTTCTTCCCGCCGGAGGAGCGCGCGTTTGTGCGCAACTCGCTGGCGGGGTCGCTCAAGGCGATCTGCGCTCAGCGGCTGCTGCCGGCGGTCGAGGGCGTGGGCGCGCCGGTGGTGCCCGCGACGGAGGTGCTGCTGAACTCGCCGATCGTGCGGGAGAAGATCCGCGAGGG
>CAYQAD010000336.1:0-2766 GCA_964415125.1 uncultured Phycisphaeraceae bacterium
CGCATCGACTCGGGATTCGCGTTGTACGCGTCGTTGACGAGCAGGACGCCCGCAACGAGTTCGGCCTGCAATCGCATGGGCTCGTTGCTCACGGCCGCGAGCCCCGCGCGGATCGCCGCGTCGCCCAGGCCGCAGCGGCGTCCGACCACCGCCGCCATCGCGGCGTTCTGGCCGTTGTGCGCCCCGAGCAGGGGCACGTGCAACGGCTCGGCGATGCCGCTGATCGCGAACCGCACACCCTCGGCCGACGCTTCCAGCGTGTCGACCGAGACGTCGGCGCCCGCGGCGCCGACTCGCACCAGCCCGCCCAGCCCGTCCACGAAAGGGTCGAGCACCTCGCAGGGCGACGGCGCGATGCGAACGGTGCCCTCGCGCATCGAAGTCAGCAGGCTCGCCTTCTCCCGCGCGACACCCTCGATCGAGCCGACGCCCTCGAGGTGTGCCCGGCCAACGCTCGTGATCACGCCGATGTCGGGATCGACGATGCCCGCAAGCTCGGCGATCTCGCCCGGGGCGTTCATGCCGATCTCGCAGATGAGGTACGCGTCGCCACGACGTGCATTCAGCACGGTGATCGGCACACCCAGGCGATTGTTGAAGCTCTTCACGCTGCACGTGCCACGCATCGTCTGCCCGAGCACCGCGTCGATGAGGCGCGTGGTCGTTGTCTTGCCGTTCGACCCGGTCACGGCGACGACGCGCGTGCCCACGAGCTGGCGACGCCAAGCGCGCGCCATCGCGACGAGTGCGTCGCCCACACTCGCGACGCGTACGAGGCCGAGGCCCGCGGGCGGATCGCTCACGTCGCGCTCGATCAGCGCGATCGCAGCCCCGCCCCGTGCGGCGCTGGCGAGATGGTCGTGCCCGTCGGTGCGTGTGCCGACCATCGCGGCGAAGACCTGGCCCGGCTTGAGCGTGCGTGAATCGATCGACACGCCGTGGGTGTCGTGGGCGACGCCCGGACGCGCGACGATCGTGCCCCCTGTGACCGCTCGCAGCCCCTCGATGGTCCAGAATGCCTCAGCCATGCCCCGCCTTCTGCCGCTCCCGCGCCCGCTCCGCGAGCGCCTCGGCCGCGACGACGCGATCGTCGAAGTCGATCGTCCGCGTGCCGCCCGCCCCATCGGGAAGGACCTGCTCGGTCTCGTGCCCCTTGCCCGCGATCAACACCACGTCGTGCTCGCCCGCCTCGCGGATGGCCGAGCGTATCGCCGCCCCGCGATCGGCGTGCACAACGACCCGTTCTCGATCGGCGATGCCCGCGAGCACCTCGTCGATGATCTGGGCGGGCGACTCGGTCCGCGGGTTGTCGCTCGTCACGACGACGCGATCCGCGCCCTCGGCGGCGGCGGCGCCCATGCGCGGACGCTTCGTGCGGTCGCGGTCGCCGCCGCACCCGAACACGACCCAGAGACGACCCTCGGCCATCACCGCGCGGACCGAGGCGAGCACGCGGGCGAGCGCATCGTCGGTGTGCGCATAATCCACGAGCACGCGCGGCGTGCCGGAGCCCACCGGCTCCAGCCGGCCCGGCGGCGCACCGATGGACCCGAGCGCCGACTCGATCGCGCCCGCGTCCAGCCCGGCTGTCGAAGCGACCGCGACAACCGCGTGCAGCAGGTTCTCCACGTTGTGCGACCCGACCAGCGCAATCCTGCCGCGGGCCTCGCCCCAGGGCCCGCGGAGGCGGACGTCGGTGCCGGAGGCGTCGGCGGCGAGCGTCTCGGCCGAGCACTCCTGACCCGCACCGCATCGGACGACGCGGGCCGCGGTCCGCTCGATCATCCGGGCGTGCCAGGGGTCGTCGGCGTTGACCACCGCCACCGCATCCTCGGGCAACAGCTCGAACAGGCGGGCCTTGGCCGCGGCGTAGCGGTCCATGGTGCCGTGGTAGTCGAGGTGGTCGCCGGAGAGGTTTGTAAAGACGCCCGCCGCGAACCTGATGCCTGAGGCGCGGTGCTGATCGAGCGCGTGGCTCGAGACCTCGATGGCGGCATGGCCGAGGTTGTGCTCGGCCATCACCGCGAGCGATCGGCTGAGCTCGATCGCGGGGGCGGTGGTATGCGAGGCGGGCCGCTCGCCCCGCCCGTCGTCGACCATGATCGTGCCCATCAGCCCGCAGCGCCGCCCACCGGCCTGCAGCAGCGATCGCATGAGCCAGGCAACGGTCGTCTTGCCGTTGGTTCCCGTCACGCCCAGGACCGCGACGCGATCGCTCGGCCGGCCGTAGAAACGCTCGGCGAGCTCGGCGGTCATCAGGGGCACATCGTCGGCGATGAGCACCACGCCGCGTGGCGGTTCGATCGGCTCACGCTCGGCGAGCACCGCGACGGCACCGGCCCGCTCGGCGCCCGCGATGAACCGCGCGCCATCGGCGTGCTGGCCCGCCCGCGCGACGAAGAGGCTGCCCGGCATCGCCGATCGGCTGTCTTCGGTCAGATCGCAGATGCGCACGCCATCGGCGCGGCCGCGTGCGACGCGGATGGGCAGGCCTTCGATGAGCTGGGCGAGGTTCATGTCCGGGTGTTGCCATCGGCAAGGGGGCTACGGCAGGATCAGCATCGCGTCACCGTAGGAATAGAAGCGATAGCCATCCTCGACCGCGGTGCGGTACAGCGCGCACAGCCGCTCGACGCCCGAGGCATCGCCCGCGAGCCGAGCCGCGATCATCGCCATCAGCGTCGAGCGTGGGAGATGAAAATTCGTCAGCATCGCGCCCGTCCACGACCAGCGGTGCCCGGGCGTGATGAGGATGTCCGTCTCGAG
>CAYQAD010000337.1:0-2759 GCA_964415125.1 uncultured Phycisphaeraceae bacterium
GTACCGGAGCTCCGCGTGCACCGACGACCACACACTCCCCCACACACCCGCAAGCGACGCGTCAGCCGCGAGCGCCGCACGCAGATCGTCCACCGTGAAGTCCGTCCGCCGGGCCACGTCCGCAAGCGGCACACCCTCCACACGCACACCACCCACCGCTGCGCGCACAAGCTCGAGCTGCGCCGTCCGCGCGCCGAAGACCGCAAGCCGCTGCCGACCCAGCGCCGTGCCGCCGAGCAACCCCAGCCGATCGGCAAGCGGCGTGAGCCGATCCGCCGAGTTCCCCGCCCGCAGCATCACCCGATGCTCCGCCCGGCTGGTGAACATGCGGTAGGGCTCGACGGGCGTCTTCGTGACCAGGTCATCCATCAGCACGCCGATGTACCCCTCGTCGCGCCCGCACACCCACTCGGGCTCGCCCCGCGCAAACCGCACCGCGTTCACGCCCGCGACCAGCCCCTGCGCCGCCGCCTCCTCGTACCCGCTGGTCCCGTTGATCTGCCCTGCAAGAAACAGCCCCGCGATCCGCTTGGTCATCGCGCCCGCCGTGATCTGGTGCGGCCGGACCATGTCGTACTCGACCGTGTACCCGTGCCGAACGATCTCCGCCCGCTCGCACCCCGGCATCGCACGCACGATCTGCTCCTGCACCTCGGCCGGCAGGCTCGTCGCGATCCCATTGCAATAGATCGTGTCCGTCTCGTAGCTCTCGGGCTCCATGAACACCTGGTGGCTCTCGCGATCCGAGAACCGCGCGACCTTATCCTCGATACTCGGGCAGTAGCGCGGACCCGCCGCCGCCACCTGCCCCGTGAACATCGGCGAGCGGTGCATGTTCGAGCGGATCACCTCGTGCGTCGCCGCGGTCGTCCGCGTCAGCCGCGTCGGGCACTGCTCGATCAGCGGAAACCGGTCAAGCACCAGCTCGTCCGCGCGCCATCCATCGCCACACTCAAGGTCACTGAGATCACTGAACGGCACCGCCGGGTCATCGCCCCAGTGCGCCTCGAGCGAATCCCAGTCGATCGACGACTGCTTCAGCCGGGGCGGCGTGCCCGTCTTGAGCCGCCCCAGCTCGAACCCAGCGTCCGCGAGCCACTTCGAGATGCCCGTCGTCGCCGCCTCGCCGTGCCGACCACCCGGCGTCTGTCGCTCGCCCGTGTGCATCAAGCCGCGCATGAACGTCCCGGTCGTCAGCACCACCGCCCCCGCGTCGAGCCGCACCGCCTCGCCGCCGACCGACACCACCACGCCGCGTGCACGGCCCGCCTCGACCACGATCTCCTCGACCGCCCCCTCCACCACCTCGATCTCATCGCGCGACGCGACCAGCGCCTGAACAGCCCGCCGGTACGCGTGCTTGTCGCACTGCGCCCGAGGCCCGTGCACCGCCGACCCCTTCGACGTGTTGAGCACCTTGAAGTTGATCCCCGCCGCGTCGGCTGCCAAGCCCATCAGCCCGCCCATCGCGTCGATCTCGCGCACGAGCTGACCCTTCGCAAGCCCCCCGATCGCCGGGTTGCAGCTCATCGTGCCGATCGTGTCGGCCCGCAGGGTCACCAGCGCGACTGCCGCCGCCCGCCCCGCGAGCAGGTTCGCGCACGCCCACGCCGCCTCCGCCCCGGCGTGCCCACCCCCGATCACAATCACCTCGAAACGCCACGGTTCCATGCCCGCATGCTATGGATGCACCCCAGCCATCGACACGCCCACACGCCGCGTCCCGCCCCATCCCGGCCCGTGCCACGGCTTGACCCGAAGGGCAAGCCGTGCGCCTCACGCCGCCAGCCGCGTTGCCTTGAGCCGCCCCACGTCCACCGGCGTCCCCGCGACCACCAGCACGTCCCCCGCCCCAAGTCGATCGCCCGGCTCGGGCCGCATCACCAGCTCGCCCCCATTCGCCCGCGCCGCGACAAACACGATCCGCGGGTGCGCCTCGCCCAGCTGCTTCACGCTCCGCCCCACCATCGGCGAGCCCTCCCCCACCACCACCTCCGCGAAGCTCAGCGAGCCCCCGCCGTCGCACATGCCAAACAGCAGCTTCGCCACCTCGGGCCGGAGCATGTTCTGCGCGATCCCGTCCCCGCCGTAGCTCGTCGGGCTCACCACGCCCGACGCCCCCGCGCGCTTGAGCTTTTCGACCGCCGAGACGTCGCACGCCCGCGCCGTGATCGCCACGTCCGGCGCCAGCGCGTGCGCGGTCAGACAGATCATCGCGTTGGTCGGGTCCGACGCGCTGGCCGCCGCCAGCCCGACCGCCCGCTCGATGCCCGCCATCTCCAGCACCTCATCGCTCGTCGCGTCGCCCTCGAGCGCCACGATCCCGCGATCCCGCGCCGCCTCCACCTTCTTCGCATCGATGTCGATCGCCAGCACCGTCGCGCCCTCCGCGTCGAGGGTCTCGACGACACGCCGGCCCGTCCGGCCGAGCCCGCACACGATGAAATGGCCCTGCATGTGTCTCGCGTATTGCATCATCCGCCTCTCGGGCTGGGTCGCCCGCGCCATCGCCGAGTGCACGAGCTGCGACGCCATCAGCGACACCGTCCCGATGCCCCCGATCATCAGCACCGCCGTGAACCGCTCACCCGCCTCGCTCAGCCCGTAGTCCCCGTACCCCACCGTCGTGAGCGTCACGAGCGTGAAGAACAGCGACTCCCAGACAGTCCACCCCTCGATCCACGTGTACCCCGCCGTCCCGCACACCACGACCGCGCAGATCAACAGCAGCGACCGCCGGACCACCGGGTCCCACTCAC
>CAYQAD010000338.1:0-2747 GCA_964415125.1 uncultured Phycisphaeraceae bacterium
GACGGCGTGGAGCCGTTGACGCTGAAGCAGATCGCCGACGAGGTCGGCATCTCGCGTGAGCGTGTCCGCCAGATTGTTGATGAGGCGCTGACGCGGCTCAACTCGCAGCTGAACGACGCGAACCCGAGCAAGTACTACCGCCGCGAGTTCGCGCTCGAGGAGGAGACGGTGGCGTAGGTCGATCGTCGATGCGGGGCGTGCCCCGCGGCCTTGTGTGAGACTGATTCGGCCGCCCGTCTGGATTGCCAGGCGGGCGGCTGTCGTTTTGCGCTGCGGGATTTGGCGGGTGATACGATGCCGCTCCATGATGATTAGAAGCGAATCGGGACTGGTGCGTCGTGCGGCGGCGCTGTGTGTGATGGTCGCCAGCGGCGTGTGCGCGGCGCAGGCGGACCGGTTCGTGCGTGAGGCGAGCGAGCCGCCGCCGAACATGCGTGACGACCGCCGGAGCGACCTGGTGCTGCTGCCGGCGCTCGCGAGGCTCGATGCGCCGCCGGGTGCGGTCGAGTCGCTTCGGCGTGCCCGGATGATCTCGGCGGACGATCCCTCGTTCGCGGCTGCGGCGACGTGGGCGCAGAGCGCGGCGGCCGGCGAGGTGCTCGACGCCCTGGCGACCGTGACCGAGGAGCGCCGGCCCAGGCGGGCGTACACCTTCGCGCAAGGGTACGGCGTCGAGGCGGCGACGCCCGAGCTTGCCGAGGCGGGGCTGTACACCGACCTCGGGTCCGAGGGGTTGCTCGCGCTGGCGGAGTTTGGGTATCGCACCGAGGGGCTGGATCGCCTGACGGTGCTGGTGCACATCGAGGCGACGCGTCGGGCCGCGGCGGGCGAGGTCGCCGAGGCGATCGAGCTGCTGACGCAGTACATCATGCTCGAGCGGCAGCTTGTGGATCGCGCGCTCATGGTCGAGCAGCTGACGGCGATGCGTCGCATGATCGAGGCGTTCGAGCGCATCCGCGACGTGGCGTACGTGGACTTCGAGGGCGATCGGAACCTGGCGCCGGCGCAGATCCCGGACCTGGTCGAGGCACTCAAGAACGAGGAGGGCTTCCTACGCACGAACCGGATCATGTTCCCGTTCGGGGATCGGCTTGTGGCGGAGCAGCTGGTGGATCGTGTGTACGGCGAGTCGGAGTCGGTGGATCGCGAGCGGTTCGGCACGGTGATGGCGGAGCTCGAGACGTACGGGCGGCCGCTGCGGCTGTTCGGGCAGGCCGGCGCGTGGGCGGCGCGGAGCGGATCGCAGGCGACGCGGTCGGAGGCGCTCGATGAGCTCGCGCTTGTGCTTGGTGACTACGAGGCGATGTGGGCGCTGGACGACCCGTACCACCCGCAGGTGCTCGATGGGTTCTACGCCGATTCGGCGGACGTGAATCGGTTCGCGGCGGCGCTGAGCGTGCTGCCGAACGGGCGGCTTTTGTTTGCGATGAAGCACCGCTTGCGTGTCGAGATCGCGGGGACGCGGTCGGCGCTCGCGGTGGTGGGGTACGCGGTGGCGAACAACGGCTTCCCGCCGACGCTCGCGGCGTGCCGACCGAGGTTTATTGATGTGCTCGAGGGCGACGCGATGAGCCCGACGCGGACGGCGGTTCGGCTGCCGCCGCTGGGGTACCTGGCGTCGACCACGGCCGGCCGGAGCGAGCCGCCGGCGGGCTGGCCGCACGCGATGTCGGTGGCGGTGGGTGGCGAGAGCTTCGTGGTGGATGTGCCCGACAGCGAGTTTGTGCTGTACTCGGTGGGCATCGACGGCGAGGACAACTCGGCGACGCGTGTGACCGGGACGCCGTTCGGGCGGGCGGGGACGGACTATGTGATCTGGCCGCCGGCGATGTCGCTCGAGCGCAACCGGGAATGATCGCGGTGTGGTGAGACGTTGTGGTGGCGGGCGTTCGATGGAAGTGAAACCGCGTCGTGATTCGATGCGTCGGAGGCAGTATGTCCAGTGAAGTGCACAAGGTCGTGATCATCGGTTCGGGCCCCGCGGGATGGACGGCGGCGTTGTACGCGTCGCGGGCGGCGCTCGATCCGGTCGTGTATGTGGGCGTGCCGAAGCAGGACCCCGGGCCGGTGCTGCCCGGCGGGCAGCTGATGCTGACGACGGACGTGGAGAACTATCCGGGCTTTCCGGAGGGTGTGACGGGTCCGGAGATGATGGCGAAGTTCCAGCAGCAGGCCGAGCGGTTTGGCTCGAAGGTTGTTGGCGAGGACATCGTCGAGGTGGACCTGCACGCGAATCCGAAGGTGCTCAAGACCAACAAGGGCGAGGAGGTCCGGGCGCACGCGGTGATCATCTCGACGGGCGCGACGGCGAACTGGCTGGGGCTTGAGAACGAGATGCGTCTGGCGACGAGCGGCGGCGGCGTGTCGGCGTGCGCGGTGTGCGATGGTGCGTTGCCCGCGTTCCGCGATCAGCCGCTGGCGGTGGTGGGGGGCGGCGACACGGCGATGGAGGAGGCGACGTACCTGACGAAGTTCGCCAGCGAGGTGTACGTGATCCATCGGCGGGACGAGTTGCGGGCGTCGAAGGTGATGCAGGAGCGGTATCTGTCGCAGCCCAACGCGAAGGTCGTGTGGAACAAGGTGGTCGTGGACGTGCTCGGCGATGACAAGATCACGGGCGTGAAGCTCGAGGACACGGTCACGGGCGAGCACAGCGAGCTCGCGGTGAAGGGGCTGTTCATCGCGATCGGACACACGCCGGCGACGAAGTTCCTGAAGGACTCGGGGCTCGAGTTCGACGACGCGGG
>CAYQAD010000339.1:0-2732 GCA_964415125.1 uncultured Phycisphaeraceae bacterium
CTCCCGCCCTCGCGCGACTCGCACGTCGCCGTCAGCGTCCGATCGAACGGCTCGCCGAACGCCGCCACAGAGAACAGCCCCTCCCCACCCGCGCGGAACCCCGCCAGCTTCCCGCGCCGCGACGCGAGCCGCGCCTGCTCCAGCACCGCATCACGCTCCAGCGGCGTCACCACCGTCGGCAACGAAAAATCCTCGCGATCATCCGCCAACGCCAAACCCCTTCCCGAGCCAGCACCGCCCGCGAGCCCCGGCGTCCGACGCCAGCCTCCCCCGAATCGGTCCGCCGAGCATATCGGTCGTTCACCCCCCGCTCCCCGCCCCAATCTGTCGCCACCTGTCGATATCGGTGAACACCCTGTCGCTCACGCCCCGCCGAGCCAGGTTGGCACGCATCCTGCCCCTCCATGGCAGCCATGCCGCCCACCCCGCCCCAGACCAGCACCAGCCGCGACACCGCCGCGCCCACGTTGCGTCTCGTCAACACCGCCCGTCGCGCCAGCGAAACATCCGCCGCCCGTCCCCGCGTGATTCCCCCTTCTCCCCCGCGGCGAGAGGGCCGGGGTGAGGGGCGGACATCCCTCGACGTTCCCCACCAAACCCCTTCGAGCCCTTCGCGCCCGTCGCGTTCGACACTCCACAACCCCTCGCCCGCAGCCACCCGAGAGTCCGCAAACCTCTGCGCCTCCGACCCCCGCTGGGTCCTCGCCGTCCGCACCGCCAGCTACCTCGACGCAGGCCGCGCGGGCCTCCTCGCCCCCGACAAACGCGACCGCCTCATTACCACCGCCAAGCATCTGGGCATCCGCCCCTTCGACGCCCACCTCGTCATCGCCATCGTCCAGGACGCCGCCCGCATGGGCCTCCCCCCATTGAGCCCCGACACCGCCGAACGCCTCGCCCTCCTCGACCTCCCCCAATCGAAACGTGGGCACAAGCCAGCCCTCCCGCGCAACGCCTCGGCCCTCCAAACCCTCCTCGGCATCACCATCACCACCACCTTCCTCCTCGCCGCCGCCCTCCTCTGGCTCCACCGCTAAACCGCTCGCGCTACCCCCTCCGTGCGAGCCCACCGCGTGAGCGGCGGGACCATCACGCCCCCGCGCGCAGCCAACCCAAACAACGCGCCCTTCCCCGACTTGCCTCCGCGACGCCGGGCACGTTCACTTGCCCATGCCCCTCATCGAAATCGGAAAGAAAGCACCGGCCTTCACCCTCACCGATCAGTCCGGCACCAAGCACAAGCTCGCGGACTACGCCGGCCAGCCCGTCGTCCTCTACTTCTACCCCAAGGACGACACCTCCGGCTGCACCAAGCAGGCCTGCCAGTTCCGCGACGACCTGCCCAAGTTCGACAAACTCAATGCCGTCGTCCTCGGCATCAGCCCGCAGGACAAGAAGTCCAAAGCCAAGTTCGCCGCCAAGCACGACCTCAACTTCCCCATCCTCGCCGACGCCAACGAAAACGCCGCCGGCAATCCAACCGTGTGCGACAAGTACGGCGTCTGGGTCGAGAAATCCATGTACGGCAAGCAGTACATGGGGGCCCAACGAACCACCTACCTCATCAACAAAGACGGCAAAGTCGCCCACCGCTGGGACAAAGTCAAAGTCCCCGGCCACGCCGAAGCCGTGCTCAAGGCACTCAAAGAACTTGACTAGCAACGTGACCGCAGCCGCCCCGTGCAACTGACCTCGCGCAGCAGGTCAGTGCTCCCCCTCACGCCTTCCGCACCCACTCCGCCTCCACCCCATCAAGCTCCGCCTTCAGCCCGTCCCGCTCCTCCGTCAGCGCGTTCGCCCGCTCGTAGTCCGTCCACACGTCCGGATCATCCAGCGCCGCGTCGATCTCCGCGAGCCGGGCCTCGATCTGCCCGATCCGCTCCTCGAGCCGCTCCACGCTCATCCACGAAAACTTGCTCTTGCCATCCCCGCCCTTTGCGTTCGTTGCCGCGGGCTTCGGTGCTGCGGGCGTCCCGCCCGTGTGGCTGTTCTCTCGCGCCTTGGCCGCCGCAGCAGCGGGGGCCTGCGCCGCCCGCGCGTCCTCCCGCGCCCGCCACGCGCTGTACGTCCCGTGAAACACCTCCGCCCCGCCCCGCCCATCAAGCACCACCAGCGAGTCACAGCACGCATCCAGCATCGCCCGGTCGTGCGAGATCAATATCAGCACCCCGTCAAACCCGCCCTTGTGCGACAGCGCTGACTCCAGCCGCTCCGCCGACGGAATGTCCAGGTGGTTCGTCGGCTCATCCAGCACCAGCACGTTCTTGCCCGACCCGATCAACCCCGCCAATCGGCACCGCGCCCGCTCCCCGCCCGAGAGCACGCCGATCTCCTTCTCCTGATCGTCCCCCGAAAACAGGAACGCACCCGCCAGATTCCGCGCCTCCTGCTCGCTCAGCACCACCGCCCCGTCCGTCTCATCCTTGATGAGCTTCTGCACATACCGGTACGTCACCATCTCCGGATCCGCCGGCGACTCCTCCTGCTTGAAGTGCCCGATCCGAAGATTCGTCCCAAGACGCACGCTCCCCGCGTCCGGCTCCACATCCCCGAGCATGCACGCCACCAGCGTCGACTTGCCCGCCCCGTTCGGCCCAACAATCCCCCAGCGCTCGCCCTTGCCAATCACAAGGTCAAGCCCGTCGAACAACGTCTTGGTCGACCCCGCCTCGTTTGTGTACGCCTTCGACACCCCCCGCACCGACGCGACCACATCCCCCGTCCGCTCCGCC
>CAYQAD010000340.1:0-2730 GCA_964415125.1 uncultured Phycisphaeraceae bacterium
GCCGCGCTGTCGTGAGCATCGGCCTAACGCCTGGATGCCAAGATGCCTGAGTGCCTCGGTGCCTCTCCCCTACGCTTCGGCGTGATCGAGCTCGACCACAACGCGACGACGAGGCCTCGGCCCGAGGTCATCGAGGCGATGGCCCGGTGCATGGCCGAGGCGTGGCACAACCCCTCGTCGGTGCATCGCGCGGGGCAATCTGCCCGGCGGGCGGTCGAGCTGGCGCGGGCCGAGGTGGGTCGGCTTCTCAATGCCAAGACCCGCGAGATCGTCTTCACGGGCTCGGGCACCGAGTCGATCGACCTGGCGATCCGGGGCGTGCTCGAGGCGGCGCGCCGCCGCTCTCCCTCCAAGCGGGCGCTCATCACCACGCGTGTGGAGCACCACGCGGTGCGCGACCTGGTGGAGCATCTTGTCGAGACCGGCGAGGCAGACGTGCGCTGGGCGCCGGTCGATTCGGCCGGGCGGGTGATTCCAGACCAGCTCGCCGAGCTGATCGACGAGTCGTGCGCCCTTGTGAGCGTGCAGTGGGCAAACAACGAGACGGGCGTGATCCAACCGATCGAGCGCGTCGGCGACATATGCCGCGAAGCCCGTGTGCCATTCCACTGCGACGGCACCCAGTGGATTGGCAAGATGCCGACCGACCTGACCTCACCAGCAGGGGCACCGGTCGCCGGCGGCGAGGCAGCCGCGCCGAGCCCGATGGC
The DNA here is from genome assembly GCA_964415125.1 of uncultured Phycisphaeraceae bacterium. Lineage (GTDB taxonomy): Bacteria > Planctomycetota > Phycisphaerae > Phycisphaerales > UBA1924 > CAYQAD01. Next base: position 711 of record CAYQAD010000340.1, read on the forward strand.
CGTGGCCCGCGCGCCCTTCGACCTGCTCACGTGCAGCCCGCACAAGTTCCACGGGCCCAAGGGCGTGGGCGTCTTGTGGGCACGCCGGGGTGTGGCGCTCGCGCCGACGGTTCGGGGCACGCAGGAGCTCGGCCGGCGCGGCGGGACGGAGAACGTGCCGGGCATCGTCGGTGCGGGTGTCGCGGCGGCCGAGGCCCGCGCATGGCTTGCGGACCCGGCCGAGCGTGATCGGCTTGGCGCGTTGCGTGACCGCTTCGCGGCGGGTGTCCTGGGCGCGTGCGCCGGGGCGGTGGTGAGCAGCCGCGATGCAGACCGTCTGTGGAACACCACCAACATCGGGTTTCCGAGGCTCGAGGCCGAGGCCCTGCTGCTGGCGTTGTCCGAGCGCGGGCTCAACGCCTCGGCGGGGGCGGCCTGCTCATCGGGCTCGCTCGAGCCGAGCCCCGTGCTGCTCGCGATGGGCATCCCGCCCGAGATCGCCCATGGTTCCGTGCGTTTCAGCCTGGGGCGCGACACGACCGAGGACGAGATCGAGCGGGCGATCAAGGCCGTGGCGGAGGCGGTCGCCCGCCTCGCGGGGTCCTCGAGCGCGTTGGGATGAGCCAGCCTCCTCATTCGGCTTCCACGGACGCTGCCACCCGGGCCGACCCGGCTGGTACTGGCATGCACACCCCTCCACTCCTAGGCTGATCACCATGCACGCAGCACAGACATACGCCGACTTCGGCAACGACTCCGACTTCCTCGCCGGCCCCGAGCGCACGAGCATCATGGCGATCATCGCCCTGGTGCTGGGCATCATCGCGATCCCGACCGGCTGCATCGGCGTCGGCGCGGTGGTCGGCGCGATCGCCATCGTGCTCGCAATCCTCGCGCTCGTCCTCATCGGCGGCAGCGGCGGGCGGACCGGTGGCAAAGGCATCGCGGTCGCCGCGATCGTGACCGGCCTGATCGGTGCGGTCCTCGGTGCCGTCGTCGCGTTCACCGTGCTCGGCCTCTACACCACCGCCCAGGAGGCGGTCCAGAAGGCAAACGAGAAGCTCGTCGAGTTCGACCAGGGCGACAACGACGCGCTCAAGCCCATCTTCATGAAGAGCGCCGGCATCACCGACGCGCAGTACGCCGCCTTCCGCGACGCGTACCGCGCCGAGTACGGCGACTTCGTCGGTCTTCCCGTTGGTTCGTTCAGCGATCTGATCGCCGGGTACGAGCAGGTCGGTCCCGCGTTCGAGAACAACCCCGATCTGCAGAACTGGAACGGCGACCGCTTCCCGGTCGCGGCCGAGTTCTCCAACGGGTGGGCCCTCGCGGTGCTCTACCTCGACCAGAACGCCCAGGGCGAGGCACCCTTTACCAACATCGTGCTCATCGGTGCCGACGGCACCGGCGAGATCTCGCTGGCCGACATGCCGGGCGGAGACGAAGCGCCGGCCGCGAGCGAGGCCGATGATGCGGAAAGCACCGAAGACGCCGAGCCATCCGACGGCTAGGCGTCGGATGAGCACGCCGACTACCGATATGCTCCCCGCGTGAGCGAGGCGGCCCCCAACACGACCAGCGCGCCCGATGTCCAGCCGGCCGGCGATGCCGACGCGAGAGACATCGTCATCGAGACGGTCGGCGTGGTGAAGAAGTTCGGCTCGCAGACCGTGCTCGACGGGCTCAATCTCCAGATCCGCCGGGGCGAGACGATGGTCGTCATGGGCGGCTCCGGCTCGGGCAAGTCCACGACGCTCCGCATGATGATCGGGTCGTTCCCCCCGACCGCCGGCGACGTGCGCCTCTTCGGCCAGAGCATCATCGGGATGCGTGAGGCCGAGATGAACGCGGTGCGCAAGCGGTTCGGCATCCTGTTCCAGTCGGGCGCGCTCTTCAACAGCATGACGATCGCGCAGAACATCGCCCTGCCGTTGCAGGAGCACACCGACCTCGACCAGGACATCATCGATATCCAGGTGATGATCAAGCTCGAGCTGGTGGGCCTGCGCGAGCACGCCGACAAGTACCCCTCGCAGATCTC
>CAYQAD010000341.1:0-2727 GCA_964415125.1 uncultured Phycisphaeraceae bacterium
AACCCATGCCGCGGTACAAACGCACGGCCGGCGCGTTCGCCTGATCGACCGCGCACGTGATCTCGTCGACCGTCAGATGGTCGAGCCTTGCCAGCGCGTGCCGCATGACGGGGCGCGCGAGTCTGCGGCCGCGCACGGCAGGTGCCAATCCCAGGTAGACCAGCTCCAGCGAGCGCTGCGCGGGGTCGTGGGTGAAGAGCACGAGGCCCTCCGGGCGGTCGCCCTCGCGGATGACGGACCAGTGGTCGGGGTTGTGGTGCCCGGTCGCGCGGTGGGACTCGAGCACGTCGGCGGTGGACCGCATGCCGCAGAGGTCGGGGCAGTCGAGCGTGTCGACGTAGGTGCGGTCGAGCAGCTCGATGAGAGCCTCGTCGTCGAGATCGCGGGCCGAGGCGAGCGTGATGCCGGGCGGGAGCGGCTCTGGGCACAGCTCGGCGCGGGTCGGGCCCGGCCGGGTCAGGTAGTCGAGGGTGCCGACGCGGTGCAGGCCCGCCCCCTCGAGGGCGGCGATCGCCTCGGTCTCGCCGGGCTCGGGGAGGGACTGGGCGACGGTGACGGGCACGGGCAGGTTCGCGAGGGTGACCAGGGCCGAGTGGATCGCAGCGACGCGCTCGGCGTGCTGGACGGCGGCGGGCCCGCAACTCGCTGGTGGGCCCTGCGTCGAGACGAAGAGCATGGCGGTGCCCCCCGCGCCGGGCACGGGCAGGCAGCACTGGCGGACGCGGGCCGGCACGCGGGCCGAGGCCGGGGCGATCGTGCCGCGGAGCAGGGCAAGGTCGATGCCGTGCTGCTGGGCGGTGGCTGCGAATCGGCGGCCGGCCGCCTCGAGGTCGCCCACGATCGACGAGACCAACCGAGACCCGGCCGAGGCGTGCAGCGAGGGCGGGATCGGGCCGGCCGGCTGGGCGCCCGGAGCCGCGGGAGACGGGTTGGGTGGGGCCTGGGTCACAGGGGCAGTCACAGGAGGTGGGGTTGCCGCCCGTTGGTCGGGGGGTCTGACGAGCGGGGCTCGCGTGGGGCGAAGTCGGCCGCACGGCTTCGGTGCCGGGGCGGGATTGGTTCTAGACTATCGGCCTCGGACCCGGGCCGACGCGTCCGGGACGATCCGGCGCAGCTCGCGCCGGACACCCGTGCCTTGAAGGTCCTGCGGGCCGCACGCTTTTCACACTGAGGGTTATGACGATGCTGGATTGGCGGAGCGGGCTTTGCGGGATGGCGACGGCGGTCTTCGCCCTGGTGTTGGCTGGCGTGCTGATGGGCCTCGCCCCCGAGCCCGACCCCGCGCCCAAGCGTTGGGAGCTCGATGTCGAGATGGGCCCGCTGCGCGTGGCGACCGTGGCCGACGGCGATCTGGGCGATCGGGTCTATTTCTTCCAGACCTTCCGTGTGACGAACAACACCGGCCGGGAGGTCTTCTTCGCCCCCGCCTTTGATCTCGGGACCGAGGAGGGCGCGGTCGTGCGGGCCGGGCGGGGCGTGTCGGGGCGGGTCGTCCGGACGCTGCTCGATCGGCTCGAGGACCCGCTGCTCGAGGACCAGTACTCCATCATCGGCCCGCTGCTCCAGGGCGAAGAGAACGCCCGCGACGGGCTGGTGGTCTGGCTCGCACCCGATCTCGCGGCCGATGAGTACAGCGTCTACGGCATCGGGTTCAGCGGCGAGAGCGAGACCTACGTCGTCCCCGATCCCAAGACGGGCGAGGCGGTCGAAAAGGTCCTCCGCAAGACACTCCGCCTGACCTACTGCGTGCCCGGCGAGATCCGCGAGCGCAGGGCCGAGCCGCTGGCACTCTGCGGCCAGCGCTGGATCATGCGATAAATCCGCCAAGTAGGATGCTGTTCGGTGCTGGTCGCGGACGCGTGCGATGGACCGGCGGCGGGCAGCGGTCTAGTGTTGCGGCCGACCAGCCCGGGACCGACCGGGCGGCCCGGCTCGATCGACGATCTTTCGACTGACGACTCTGGAGTTTGTGATGGCACACAAGAAGGGCCAAGGCTCGACCAAGAACGGCCGCGACTCGAACCCGCAGTACCGCGGCGTGAAGCTCTACGGCGGCGAGTTCGCCAAGCACGGCTCGATCATCATCCGCCAGTGTGGCACGCCCTTCCAGGCGGGCTTCATGGTCCGTCGCGCCAAGGACGACACGCTCTTTGCGATGACGACCGGCAAGGTCGTCTTTCAGGGCCGAAAGGTCCACATCGACCCGGTCGACGAGTCGATCACCAAGCCCAAGGTCCTCCGCGACCTGATCGCTTCAAAGAACTGATCACCGCACACTGCCGAAGTTGATCACACGCCGTCCCGCTTGGGGCGGCGTGTTTTTCATGCGGTCTCGTTGGGCGTGTACGCGTCGAGCTCGCGCGGCATCAGGGCGCGGAAGTTCACGACGCGGTCAAGCACGTGCTCGATCTCTTCGGGCTTGATGCGTCCGGCGATGATGAGCGAGAGCCCGCCGCTGGCGATGGACCACCGCTCGCGCGAGAGGCGGATGCCGGCGTGCTTGCCGTGCGTCGCGGCCGGGCCGCGCTTGGTGATCTCGAGCAAGAACGCCTGCACCGCTGGCGAGAGGGCGAGGGTTGCGAAGACCTCGTCATCGGTGCGGATGCGGAAGGTCTCGTTGAAGACGTTGTCCTCGAGCTGGACGTCCTTCGAGCCGCCCAGCGCCTCGAGGATGCGGTGCCCGAAGTGCTCGCGTCCGATGCCGAGCTGGGGCCAGGCGGGCGGGCA
>CAYQAD010000342.1:0-2702 GCA_964415125.1 uncultured Phycisphaeraceae bacterium
ACCTTGCCGTCGCGCAGGTTCGGCACGGGCGCGAGCACGTACAGCGCGCTCTTGCCCTCGGGCGCCATGCCCGGGTCGGCCAGCGCCGGGTTGCAGACGTAGACGCTCGGGTCCTCGCTGAGGGTGCCGTTGGTGGTGATGTCCTCGAGGTTCTGCTGGTACTTGGTGCTCGTGTAGATCGTGTGGTGCGGCTGATCGACCACGCCGTCCACGCCCAGGTAGAGCATGTACGTGCTGCACGAGTAGCGCATCTTGTCGAGCGACGCGTCCTTGTGCCGGCTCGTGCGGAGATTCTCCGGAATCAGCGTCTTCATCGCGTGCGAGGTGTCGGCGTTGACGACCACCTTGTCGTGCGCGAACCGTTCGCCCCGGACGACCACGCCCGTCGCCTTCTTGCCCGCAAACGCGATCGAGTCGACGGGCGAGTCGGTGCGGATCTCAACGCCGAGCTCCTGGGCGACCCGCGCCATCGCGAGCATCAGGCCGTGGCAGCCGCCGCGGGGGTGCCAGATGCCGTAGGCGTACTCGATGAACGGCAAAATCGTGAAGAGGCTCGGGCACTCGTACGGGCTCATGCCCAGGTACTTGCTCTGGAAGCACACGGCCAGGCGCACGAGGTCGTGCTCGAAGTACGAGCCGAGCTGCCCGTGCACGGTCTGCCACGGCTTGAGCTTGGGCAGGCTGCCCAGCGCCTCGGGGAAGACCAGATCGGTCGGCCCGCGCATCGGGTGGCGGAGGATGGGCTCGAAGGCGTCGAGCTTGGCCTTGTTGTCGCGCATGAAGCGCTCGAACGCCCGGCCGTCGGGCTCGTGGATCTCGCCGATGCGTCGGGCCATCTCCTGCACGTCGCGCGTCGTGTCGAGCACGAGCGGGTCCTGCCCCGCCCGGCCCATCAGCAGGCGGTACATCGGGTCGAGCGCGATCAGCTCGGCCTCGTCCTCGAGCCGGCGGCCCACCGCGCGGAAGACCTCCTCGAGCACGTACGGCATCATGAAGAAGGTCGGCCCGCGGTCGAACCAATACTGCCCGCCGCCCGGCGCGTCCATGCTGACGCGGGCCGTGCGCCCGCCCACGATCGGACCGGCCTCGTAGACCGTGACCTTCGCCCCGCTGCCCGCGAGCAGCATCGCCGAGGCGAGCCCGCCCGGCCCCGCGCCCACGATGCCGATGCTGGGGGTCTGGCTGTTCGCGGCAGGTGCGTGCGTGGGCATGGGTGCTCCTCGGGTGGACCAAAGGCGAGTCTACGCCCACGTTCGGGACAGGCCGTGCCTTAGATGCCCCATGCCCGCGTCCCGCACGCCCGCCCAGCCCGATCTGCGTACCCGTCTCCGCTGGGCCGCGGGCTTTCGGTCGGCCATCGCCGCCGACATCGACCACCTCGCCCAGCTCGCCGAGCGCGAGATCGGGAAACCCCCCGTCGAGACGATCACGGCCGACCTCTACCCCGTCATGGCGACCTGTGCGCGGCTCGGCCGTCGGGCCGGCCGTGTGCTGCGCACGCGTCGGCTCCGCGGCACGCCCATGTGGCTGCCCGGCGTGACCGTCCGCGTCGAGCGCGCCCCGCTCGGCACGGTCGGCATCATCGCGACGTGGAACTACCCGCTCGGCCTGCTGGGCGTGCAGCTCGCCCAGGCGGTCGTCGCGGGCAACCGCGTCATCGTCAAGCCCTCCGAGCGTGCGCCGGAAACGCAAACGGGCCTGCTCGAACTCGCAGCCGGCGCACTCGACGCCGTCGGCATGCCCGCGGGCACCATCCGCGTCGCCCCCGCCGAGCGTGAGGCCGGCGAGTCGCTGGCGATGAGCGATGAGATCGACCACCTGGTCTTCACCGGCTCGACGGATGTCGGCCGCAAGATCGCGTCATCCCTCGCGCCCCGCCTCGTCACGAGCGAGTTGGAACTATCCGGGCGCGACAGCGCGCTGGTGCTCGCCGACGCGGATCCCAAGCTCGCCGCCCGCGTGCTCGCGACCACGCTCAACATGAACGCCGGCCAGACCTGCATGGCCCCGCGGCGTGTGCTCGTCGCAGCCGAAGTCTTTGATGACTTCTGTGCCGCCGCGACCGAGGCGCTGCGCGACCTGCCGCCGCGCCCGATGATCGACGAGGCATCGGCCGACCACTGCCGCAACCTGCACGCCGAAGCACTCGCCCGCGGCGGCCGCGACCTGCACCCCGCCGCCGCACTCGGCGAGGACGCACACATGCGCCCTGCGATGGTCGTCACCGACGTTGGCGACCCGTTCGGCGACGGCAGGCACTTCGGGCCGATGTGCGCCGTCGTGCGTGTCGCGTCGCTCGACGAGGCCCTCTCGATCCACCGCCGATGCGACCAGCACCTCGCCACGAGCGTCTTCACCCGCTCGCCCCGCGCCCGCGCCGATCTGCCCGCCCGCCTCGGCGTGACGACCGTGACCTTCAACGACTGCATCATCCCGACCGCGCACCCCGCCGCCGCGATCGGCGGGCTGGGCCCGTCGGGGTGGGGCATCACCCAGGGCGACGCGGGCCTGCTCGCGCTGACCCGTCCGGTGCACGTCTCGCGGACGCATCCGCTCGTGCGCATCCCGCCGAAGCCGCCCGAGGCCTCGCAGGCCGGGCTGCTCGCGCGGACGGCGCGGCTGCTTTATGGGCGAGGGCTGTATGGGCGAAACGCCCCGCGGGGCGGGCCTTCAACCGCTACGCTTGTCCGTTGGAGCGCCGA
>CAYQAD010000343.1:0-382 GCA_964415125.1 uncultured Phycisphaeraceae bacterium
CGAACTCCGAGGCGCCACCCCCGCCCAGGTCCTCATGGCCGCTGAGATCGCGATGGAACACCACCTCGGCATGACCTGCGACCCCGTCGGCGGGCTCGTCCAGATCCCCTGCATCGAGCGCAACGCCATGGGCGCCGTCAAAGCCATCGCCGCCTGCACCATCGCCGAGCAGTCCGACCCCGCCCAGGCCCGCGTTTCCCTCGACGAGGTCATCGCCGCCATGTGGGACACCGCCGTCGAGATGAACGAACGCTACAAAGAGACCTCCCTGGGCGGATTGGCCGTCAAACTCAACGTCACCGTCGGACTCGCCGAGTGCTGAGCACCGCCCGCCGCACACAGCCTGAAACCCGAGACGCCGTTTTCCGGTAAACAATCGCAC
>CAYQAD010000343.1:392-2700 GCA_964415125.1 uncultured Phycisphaeraceae bacterium
TGCTTTGTCGTATTTCTCGCCACTTTCCTCGCCACGGGAACCCACATGAAGACCTCGCACCTGCTCGCCGCTGCCGGCACGCTCGCCTCCATCACCGCCTCGGCTCTTGCCCAAGACGCCAACCCCGGCATGTTCCGCTACCCCGACGTCTCCGCTTCTGAGATCGTCTTCGTGTACGCCAACGATCTCTGGATCGTCGACCGCGCCGGCGGCACCGCGCGCCCGCTCGCAAGCCCGCCCGGCCAAGAAACCTTCCCCAAGTTCAACGCCGACGGCACCGAGGTCGCATTCATCGGAAACTACGAGGGCGACCGAGACCTCTACACCGTCCCTGTCCAAGGCGGCATCCCCCACCGCGTCACACACCACCCCGCCAACGAACGCCTCCACGACTGGTCGGCCAGCAACGGGCTCGTCTTCTCGCACAACCAACTCTCGGGCAACCCCGCCCAGCAACGCCTCTTCACCGTCTCCCCAGAGGGCGGCATGCCCGACGCGCTGCCCATCCCCTACGGCGCTGCCGGCTCGATCTCCGCCGACGGCAACTGGCTCGCCTACACCCCCAACTCCCGCGACTTCCGCACCTGGAAGCGCTATCGCGGCGGGCTCGCCACCGACATCTGGCTCTACAACCTCAACGACAACTCCGCACGCAAAGCCACCGACTGGGAAGGCACCGACACCGCCCCCATGTGGCACAACAACGTCCTCTACTACCTCTCCGATCAGGGCGACGAGGCACGCCTGAATATCTGGTCGTTCAACCCCCGCACCAACGAACGACGACAGATCACCCGCTTCGGCAACAAAGACGTCAAGTTCCCCTCGATCGGCCCGGGCCCGAACGGCGCCGGCGAGATCGTCTTCCAACTCGGCTCACGCATCTACCTGCTCGATCTCTCAAACGAGAACACCGCGCCGGTCGACATCAACGTCCCCGGCGCCCGCGCCACCCTCCGCGACAAACGCGTCAACGCCGCCGGCAACATCGCCTCCGCCGGCATCTCCTCCACAGGCAAACGCGCCGTCGTCGAAGCGCGCGGCGACATCTACACCATCCCCGCCGAGAACGGCCCGCCCCGGCAACTCACCGACACCTCCGGCGCCGCCGAACGCATGCCCGCCTGGAGCCCCTCGGGCAAATGGATCGCCTACTTCTCCGACGAAGACGGCGAGTACGAACTCTACATCACCCAGTCCGACGGCAAGGGCGAAACCCGCCAACTCACCGACGGCAACAAAACCTACTGGATGAACTCCATCTGGTCGCCCGACTCCAAGTCAATCTACCTCGTCGACAAAGCCGGCAAGATGTACCTCGTCGATGTCAAGACCGGCGAGATGAAGCACTTCGACACCGAGCCCTGGGCCAACCAGCCCAGCGTCTCGTGGTCGCACGACTCCAAGTGGCTCACCTACTCACGCCAGACCGACCGCGGCCTGACCAGTTCGATCTTCGTCTACAACATCGAAAACGACGAGATCCATCAGGTCACCTCCGGCTTCTTCAACGACTCCTCCCCCGCCTTCTCCCGAAACGGCGACTACCTCTACTACCAGTCCAACCGCGACTTCACCAGCCCCGACTACGAGGACGTCGGCTCCACCTTCATCTACGACGAGACCGGCAAACTCATCGCCGTCCCGCTGACATCAGAAGTCGAGAACAAGCAACTCCTCGAGACCGACGAGGAAACCTGGGAAGAAGAGGAAGAGGAAACCGACGAGGAATCCACCGAAGAAGCATCCTCCGACGACACCGAGAGCGACGACGCGGCTGAGTCAGACGACGACGCCGAGGAAGAAGCCGCCGACGACAACTTCGACCGCGATCACCCCCTCTGGGGCGTCTGGGAAGGCTCGGCCAAGGGCTTCGCCGCCCTCGGCATGCCCCAGGACGAGATCCCCTTCACCCTCACCATCGTCGTCGACAAGGACGGCAACATCTCCGGACGCTCCGAATCCATGGGCCAGTCCGAAGACATCGACGGCGACGTCACCTTCAACCGCGACACCAACGAGTACCACTCCGAATCCACCAACCAGGGAATGACCGTCATCCAGAAGGGCACGCTCTCGGGCGACTCCATGACCGGCACCTGGGAACTCGTCGAGCTCGGCTTGGGCGGCACCTGGTCCGCGACCCGGACCTCCACCGAAGTCCCCGACGACCTCCTCGACGCCGCCGGCGAAACCGAGGACGACGGCGAGGACAAACCCCTAGAAATCGATCTGGATAACTTCGAATCCCGCGGCTTCGAACTCAACGTCCCCGCCGGCAACTTCGCCCAACTCGCCACCAACGACA
>CAYQAD010000344.1:0-2696 GCA_964415125.1 uncultured Phycisphaeraceae bacterium
CTCGGTCGTGCACAAGATGAACACGACGTGCTCGGGCGGTTCCTCCATGGTCTTGAGCAGCGCGTTAAAGGCGGCTGTCGTGAGCATGTGGACCTCGTCGATGATGTAGACCTTGCGCTTGCCGCGCAGCGGCCGGTACACCGAGTTGGCGATCAGCTCGCGGGCCTCCTCGACGCGGTTGTTGCTCGCGCCGTCGATCTCGATCACGTCCTGGTCGCGGCCTTCCATGATCGCGCGGTCCACGTCGTCGCCGCCGCCCGCGAGGGCCTTGGCGAAGATGCGCGCCATGGACGTCTTGCCCACGCCGCGCGTGCCGCAGAAGAGATAGGCGTGGGCGACGCGGTCCGCGTCGATCGCGCGGGCCAGCGTCTGGGCGATGGGCTCTTGCCCGACGACCTCGTCAAAGTCGCGCGACCGGTATCGCCGCGCCAGCACGGTGTAAGACATGTTCGCAGTCTAGGGGCGGGCCCGCGGGGGCGGGCCTCGCGTCTGGCGTGCATCGGGAGCGACGCGTCCGCGTGGTTGACGGCCAGGACACCGGCGGCACCGGATATCGGCCGCTTATGGCTGCTGCGGTCAAGCCCTGACCAGATTCACGGGACACCCGTGCACCGGGCCCGGCCGTCAACCTCGCGGACGCACGCACCCGCTCCGGATGCGACGCCGTACATGGTAGACGGGCCCCGAGCCCTTAGACTCACCCCGCCCATGACCGCCACGACCCCCACGACTCCCAATCCCTCCGCAACGCCCGAGCCCGCGAGCCCGCCCGCCCCGCGTCCCGACCAGACCCCCATCGAGCGGGCCGAACGCCAGCGGGCGCTGATCCTCCGCGTCGTGCGCGTTGCCTTTCTCGTGCTCATGGTCACCGTCACGCTTCTGGCGATCATCGACGTCGACGCCAACGCCGCCGAGACCGGCCGCGACCTGCTCGTCTTCGGCTGGCCCATCACCGTCTCGATCGCCCTCGTGCTCGCCGCGGGCGTGCTCGCCGCCGACGTGCTCTCGCCCTCCAAAAAGATCTCCACGCTCGTCTCCATCGGCGTGGGCCTGCTCGCCGCGATGCTCGCGACAGTCGCCTTCGGCTTCGTGCTCGACCTGCTCGCCTCGTCCTACGGCATCGAGAACGCCGCACTCCTCAACCTCACCAAGCTCCTCGCCGGTGTCTGCCTCGCCTACCTCGGCATCTCCATCGTCCTCCAGACCGAGGACGACTTCCGCCTCGTGATTCCGTATGTCGAGTTCGCCAAACAGCTCCGCGGGGCCCAGCCGTTGATCCTTGATTCGTCGGCACTCATCGACGCCCGCATCGCCGACGTCGCCCAGACCGGCTTCGTGCAGTCGCCCATCGTTGTGCCCGCCTTCGTCATGGCCGAGCTCCAACTGCTCGCCGACTCGGGCGATCGCCTCCAGCGAAGCAAAGGCCGCCGCGGCCTCGAGCTGATCACCCGCCTCCAGCGCGATCCGAACGTCGACGTCTCGATCGACGAGACGCCGATTCCGGGCAAGGCGGTGGATCAGATGCTCGTCGAGCTGGCGCTCCAGCTGCCCGGTGTGATCGTCACGACCGACACGGCGCTGGCGCAGATCGGCGCGATCCGGGGCGCCCCCGTGCTCAACATGAACCAGCTCGCCCAGGCGATGCGGTCGCCCGTCACGCCCGGCGAGACGATCGAGATCGAGATCGACAAGGCCGGCGAGCAGCCCGGGCAGGGCGTGGGCTACCTGCCCGACGGCACGATGGTCGTCGTCGAGAACGGCGAGCCCGCGATCGGCACCCACCAGGCCGTCACCGTCGCCAGCAGCCTGCAGACCGCGGCCGGCCGAATGATCTTCGCCCGCATCGACACGCCGCGCGAACCCCCCGCCCCGCCCCCGCCGATCGACACCACCGCCGACGAGGCCGACTCGCTCATCGACGCGGCCCAGCCCGGCGACGCACCCGCGCCGCCGCGCCGCGTCCAACGCCCAAAGCAATCCCGCGAGCCGCGAAGCCCCTTCCCGCCCAAGCCCCCCGCGGGCGAGTCTCGGCGGAACCCTCGGAGATAGCCGTGACGGACGAATGTGGAGGCACGGAAATCGATCCACGGAAGGGCGAGGCGCAGACTGAGGCGGCCAAGATTGCCGCAACGCTGCGCAAGCATCGCCGTGCTGTCAACATCCAACTTGGCATGTTTGGTGCCATCGCGATGATTCTCGCGGCGGTGACGTTCTGGCCGCGTCCGCGGGCACCCGAACAGCCCATGATCGATGGACAGCCGGCGCAGCGCATCTGGATGAACAGGCACTCGGAAGTACAAGACCTCTTCGGAAATCAAGCTGCCGCAATGTTCGGCCGAGGCGGACCGGCGATTCCGCCCACGCTCGTCGATGTTGATGCCGGGACCATGGCCAAGCTCGATGCACACTGGCCGGTGCTCGAGTCTGTGATCTATGACCTCGAGCGCCTGACAGCCATCGACTTCGAGTTTCGGCGTGCGAGCGAGACCCTCCGCGATCAGATTGGCGACGAAAGCGCCGTCACGCTTGAGGCATTTTCGGCTGCGGCTGACGACTTCGAGTTCCGAAACTTCACGGTGATCGCGCTCGCCGACGCGCGACGGTCGTGGGAGGCAGGCGATGACGCGACCGTCATCGATCGCGTGGAGCTCGCGATGAAGATCGGCCGGCTCGGTGCCATTCAGAACCACGGCAGC
>CAYQAD010000345.1:0-2682 GCA_964415125.1 uncultured Phycisphaeraceae bacterium
GAGAAGCAGCCGATCACCGACGCGGACATGGCCTTCCACCGGTCCGAGTTCGACAGGCTCGGTGCGATGCTCGAGGTCGAGGCAGAGCGGTCGGGCCTGCCCGAGACGCCCGAGGCAGCACGCGAGGTGGACGCGTACCTGATCGACCTCCGCATGGGGCGGGTCCCGATCGACGACTAGTGCCAAGGTGCGCCTACCCTCGCACCGTGCCGAACACCCCCGCGACGCCCGATGCCCAGCACGTGACCGCCGCGGGTGTTTTCTGGTCGGTCGGCGCTCTCATCTGCTGGACGGTCACGCCGTTGCTCGTCGAGCAGCTCACGGGCGTCTTCGACCTCTGGGCGTCCAACGGCTGGCGCTACGGCCTCGCCGCACTCATGTGGTCGCCCCTGCTCGTCCTCACCCTCGCACGCGGCAGGTTCCCCGCCGGCCTCTGGAAGCGCGCGCTCATCCCCGCGTCCTTCAGCATCGTCGCGCAGGTCGCCTTCGTCGGCGCGTTCTACATGACCGGCGCCGCGATGGTCACGTTCGGCCTCCGCTTCCAGATCGTCGCCACCGCCATCGGCGCCGCGATCCTCTTCCCCGCCGAACGCCTCGTCATCCGGCGTCCGCTCTTCCTGCTCGGCGCGCTCGCCGTCATGCTGGGCGTCATCGGCGTCGCCGCCTTCGCCCCAGGCGTGCTCGGTGCCGCTGAGAGTGACGTCTCGAGCCACCGCGACATCTTCGGCGTCGCCCTCGCCGCGATCGCGGGCGTCGGGTACGCCGGCTACGGCATGGCCGTGCGCCGATGCCTCGCCGGCGTGAGCGCCCAGCTCTCCTTCAGCGTCATCAGCATCTACGTCGGCGGCGCGATGCTCCTGCTGATGGTCTTGCTCGCCGACGGTCCCGTCGCCCAGCTCACCGCGATGGACAGCACCCAGTGGCTCATCTTCATCCTCAGCGTGATCTTCGGCCTCGCCGCCGGACACGTCATCTACTTCAACGCGATGGCGGCGCTCGGCGTCGCGCCCGCAACGGGCGTCGTCCAGCTCCAACCGCTCACCGTCGCCGCCGCCAGCTACCTCTTCCTCGGCGAGGTCCTCAGCGTCCCGCAGATCCTCTGCGGCCTCGTCGCCGTCGCGGGCGCCGGCGCCATGCTCTACACCCAGCACGCCGTCTCACGCCGCCAGAAGATCCACCGCATGCGCACCCTCGACACGCTCCCGCTCAACGAGCCCGTCGCCCTCGAAGAGGCCGAGCACGCCACACCCGCCGCCAAAGCGGGCGACCGGGCCTAGCCCGCCACACGCTCGGTCCGCCCCAGCCGCCAGCGGTAGTCGATCGGCGCCACCCGCGTCGCGAGCTCGAGCGTCGGCGGCTCGATCCCGAGCGACTCGAAGAACGACCACCGCGCCTCCGCCACGCCCACCGCCCGCTCGTCCCAATCACACTCACGGCGAAAGACCTCCGCGAGTGCCACCTTCCGGGCGCCCCGCGGCGCAAGGCCCGTCGGCGTGTACGTCAGCACCCGCCGGGCCTCTTCCATCGACGCAAAGCACGACCCCGCCGGCAGCGCCGCCTCGCCCTCAAGGTCGCACCGAAACGCCACGTCGCCGACCCCATCGCGCGACGCAACCGAGGCGTGCAGTTCCGGGCCATCCGTCCCAAGCTCGATCGTCGCGCCATGGAAGCGAAAGTCGCTCGCGACGTTCCCGCCCATCGACACCAGCGCCGAGTCCGCGTCGCTCCGCAAGAAGTACAGCCCGCGATAGACCGTCCCATCCCCCCGCGCCACGCGGACCAGCAGCCGATACGCAACGTGGTGGTACGACATCCCAAGCGCCCGCGGCACGCCCCTCGGCCGCATCCGATCGATGTGGCACACCACCACGTTGAAGAACGCAAAGCCCCGGTGCGTCACCAGATGCAGCGGCTTGGGCACCAGACGCTCGACACCCGCCGCCCGCGTGCGCAGCGAGATCAGCAGGCACTCATCGATCCGCCCGACCATCGTCAGCGGTAACGGCATCGGCATCGGCACATCGCACCTCCCAATCGAGCCATCAGCCCCACCCAACCAGGTCGCGGAGCCACACGCTATAGCCGAGCACACCCGCAAGCGCGACGAAGCACGCGGCGAACACGCCGTTGAGCACGCCGATCCAGACCAACGCGGTTACCCACGCCGGGCACCCGAGCCGGGCCGCCCCGCGGAACATGAGTGTCGCCATGGTCGCCGCCGAGCACGCGATGACCACAAAGTGCCCGTACACGGCCGCGCCCCAGAGCGTCCCGAGCGTGGCGAGCCCAAGCACGATAAGCCCGCCGCCCAGCAGCACCACATCGCCCCATGCCATCACACGCAGGCACAGATCAAACCACTGCGACACGCGCCCGTGCCGACGCGACACAACCAGCAGCGCCGCGCCCAACGCAAACCACGCCACGCCCGCCGAGATCGCCACGCCGATCGCCATGCCAAGCAGCTCGTCAACGAAGCCGCGCAGGGGCCACGCCGTCAACGCATACAACGCCGTGGACGCAAATGCCCACACACACAGCAACACACGCCGAGAAACGCCCAGCGGCTCAGCGCCGGGCGAGGGTCTTCGCGGAGGCACCTCGTCGCGGGTCATCCCTCCACCACACGCCACTTGCGACCGTCCGCCGCGTCGCGCTCCACGCGCCGGTACAGCGTGTCGC
>CAYQAD010000346.1:0-2658 GCA_964415125.1 uncultured Phycisphaeraceae bacterium
CGTCTCACACCGCATGGGCGAAATCTTCGCGTGCTGCGACGAGGTCACCGTGCTACGCGACGGCAAGTTCGTTGCGACCAACACCGTCGCCGACATCGACGAGGCGACACTCGTCGAGCAAATGATCGGGCGGCGCATCGTTACGCCGAAGACCGGCGAGCATCGCACGCCCGGCGGCGAGGCGGCCGCGCTCCGCTCGCTCGCCAACGGGCACGCGGGCCACGACGCGCCGAGTCAATCGACCGCCCCACTACTCCGCGTCCACTCGCTCTCCTCGCCAGGCAAGCTCCGCGGCGTCTCACTCGAGGTCAGGCCGGGCGAGGTGCTCGGCGTCGGCGGACTCGTCGGTGCGGGCCGAAGCGAACTGCTCGACGCCATCTTCGGGCTCGATCCGCGGGCGGTTGGCGACATCGACATCGCCGGCAACCGTGCGCCGGGGCGTGATTGCCGCTGGATGATCAAGAACGGTGTCGGCTACGTCCCCGAAGACCGCCGGCTGCAGGGCCTGTTCTTCGAGCTCGGCGTCGGCGAGAACATCGTCGTGCCCTTCATGCCAAGGCTCGCGTCGCTGGCGTGGCGGGCACTCGGGGCCGAGCGCTCGCTCGTGTCCGAGCGCATCCGCGAGTTCCAGATCAAGACCGCGAGCACCGCCAGCACGCCCGGCGAGCTCTCGGGCGGCAACCAGCAGAAGCTGCTCATCGCCCGCTGGATGGGCAAGGACACGCGCGTGCTGCTGCTCGACGAGCCGACGCGTGGCATCGACGTGGGCACCAAGGCGGAGATCTACAAGTCCATCCGCGCCGCGTCCGCCGCCGGGGCCGCCGTGCTGCTCGTGTCGAGCGAGATGCCCGAGCTGCTGGCGCTCTCCGATCGCATCGTCGTGATGGCCGAGGGCCAGGTCGGCGGTACGCTCGAGGGCGACGACATGACCCAGCGGAACATCCTGAACCTCGCGACCCACGAGAGCGAAAGCGTCAGCCAGCCCGTCGCGGCCGCGTCCTAACCCGCCGACTCGCCTCGCCCGCTACACAAACGCTACACGGCGCCCGGCGGGCCAGGCCAGCCCGACTTGTGCCAAGGGGTGTCGGCGTTCGCGTCCAGCCGCCGGCGGAGCACGAGCTGCGACGCGTGGTGCTGGATGTGCCGCGTGTTGTAGATGTGCGCCTCGAGCCGCGAGATATCGAGCCAGTCGAACCCGGACGGGCCGCGCAGCGTCTCGGTCGTCTCGGCACCGATCACGCGTCGGGCTTTCTCTCGACAGTGCGCGACGTAGAGCCGCATGTCGTCCCGCGTGTACCGCAGCGACGGCGGCTGACGCTTGAACTCGTCGTAGTCGCGAAAGATCGCCGGATGCTCGCGGTGGAAGTCCTGCTCGCGCACGGCGTCGTATCCGCGGCCGAGATACACGTCACCCCAAAACAGCGCGTGGAACACCGTCTGGTTGAAGGTGTACATCGCCACGGGGCTGTCCCACGCGTCGTCGGGGCACAGCTCGATGTGATCGCCGATCGAGGCGAAGGCCGCGAGCATCTGCGCGGTGAGCGACTCGCGAACCAGATCGTCCATGGCCGTGCCGTCCTTTCCTCGCCCGGGTCTACTCGGCGATGCGGATGCGGATCGGTGCGCCGTCGCGGCCCTCGCCGGCGTACTCCCAGCCGTCGGGCATGATCAGCCGCACGCGGAGGTTGCGGGCCGGCGTGGCGCGGTTGCCCTGCTGATCCGCGAGGCGAACCACGACCTCGCGCCCGGACTGCTCAGCGACGTACGTTCGCAGCGAATACTCGCCCGACTTGTACCCGAGCCCCTCGCCCGCGTCCTCGTACACGGTGCCCTCGGCCCGGCCTTCCTCATCGAGGCAGACGATCAGCGTCAGCGGATCCAGCGGCTTCTCGCCCACGTGCTGCACCACCGGACCGGTGGGAAGGATCGCCCCGCCCCGGATGAACAGGCCGGGCAGGTCGGGGTCGCGCGAGTCGCCGCCGAAATCGAAGGGGCGCCAGATGCCATCCGGCATCGCGTGCACGCGATCGCGCACCCGCCCCGGCTGGGTCGCGACGATCAGGTCGCTGCCGAGCAGGAAGGCGTCGTCCTCGGATCGCAGCGCCGGGTCCGCAGGATCGGCGAAGAACATGGGGCGGGCGACGGGCATGCCCGTCGCGTGCGCCTCATAGAAAAGCGTGTACAGGTAGGGCATGAGGATGTAGCGGCGCTGGATCGCGCGGCGGGCCGTCGCCTCGACCTCCGGCCCGAACGACCACGGCTCCTTGTCGATGTTGCCCTTGCCGGTGTGCCCGCGGGCAAAGGGCAGCATGGCGCCGATGCCCATCCAGCGGGAGAACATCTCGGCGTCGCCGTTGCCCGCAAAGCCGCCGATGTCCGGGCCGTTGAAAGGGTTGCCCGAGAGCGACAGGTTCAGCGTCATCGGCACCGACCACTCCAGGTGCTCCCACGACGCGATGTTGTCGCCCGACCAGGTCGCGGCGTAACGGTGCCCGCCGATGTAGTTCGCGCGGCTGAGCACGAAGGGCCGCTTGTCGGGGTTCGCCGCCATGATGCCCTCGCGGGAGGACTTGACCATGAGCAGGCCGTAGACGTTGTGGAACCGGGCGTGCGTGCCCTGCCCGCCGAACGCCTCGTCGGCGCGGTGGATGTTGTCCT
>CAYQAD010000347.1:0-2646 GCA_964415125.1 uncultured Phycisphaeraceae bacterium
CCTGGACGGAGTGGTCGATGACGAGGTCGCAGGGGACGGCGGGGTTGATGAGGGTGGGGTCGCCGCCGAGGGACTTCATGGCGTCGCGCATGGCGGCGAGGTCGACGACGCAGGGGACGCCGGTGAAGTCCTGGAGGACGACGCGGCCGGGCATGAAGGGCATCTCGATCTCGTTGACGTTCTTGGCGTCGTAGGAGGCGAGGCCGGCGATGTCGTCGGCGGTGACGACGAAGCCGTCGAGGTTGCGGAGCATGGCTTCGAGCAGCACGCGGATGGAGTAGGGGAGCTTGTCGATGCCGTTGCCGACGCCCTGGTCGTCGAGGGCGGAGAGGCGGTAGTACCCGAACTCGCCGGCGGCGGTCTTGAGGGTGGAGCGGGCGTTGAAGGGGTCGGGGCGGGAGGTGTTGTTGGTCGACATCGGGGTGCTCCTTTGGAAGTGGACTGTGCAAGCATTGGCGAGATGGGGCCATTCGTGCAATCGATGATGCGGGTCTTTGTCATACGCGGTGTCAATGGCGGGTTTGGGGGCTGGTGATGGAGCCGGTGTTGGGGCTGGCGTTGGCGTTGAGACTCGTTCTCACTGGTGGCGTTTGGGGTCGGCGTGTGGTGGGCGGGGGGTGCGTTCGCGGTGGATTGCGCGGAATAGTGTGTCTAGCGGTTTGAAGCAGATGTTGATGTTGCGTAATATGTAGATGGCCTTCGCTTGATTTGGGCGTCTCCCCTGCCCGCGCGGATGGCCGAGTTCGCACAGCTCCGGCTGTGCGCCGAGCGTGTTGCCCGGCTTTGGTCGGAGCGCTTTGTGAATGGGGAGGTGCCGAGATGGCAGCTCGAATGACTGGCGTGGTTGCTTTGCTTGCGGGTGCGGCGATTTGTGTGGGTGCGCAGGCGCAGCTCGTGACGCCGCCGCCCGCGGAGGTGGCGCCGAGTTGGTGGGGGCAGACGGCGTTCCCGTACTGGGGCTACGCGGATGGCGACGGGCAGAAGCCCAACGCGAAGCAGTCGAACTTCAGCGAGTTCGACGTGACGGTGACGGGCGTGCCCGATCCGCAGGAGCCGGAGACGCAGCTCATTACGATCTGGATCGAGAACGGCTTCCGTGAGGATCTGACGAAGACGTTCTTCGTCTACATCAAGGGTGGGTTCAACACGTCGATCAACACGGTCGCGCCGAGCAACATCGACTACACGGGCAGGAAGCTGCCCGACAACGCGGGCAATCCGCCGACCGAGATGGACCGCGACAACTCGACCGATCTGCCGGTCACGCGGTTCGTGCGGGAGGACTCGGGCGTGACTGAGCCGATCGCGGACGGTTGGTTCCTGTACATGGAGGCGGAGATCGACCCGCAGCCGGACTATGTGCAGATCACGTTCCAGGTCGAGAACTTCCAGAACGTGAACCGGTGGTACGCGGGCGAGTACTGCGTGCCAGCGAGTGGCACGGCGATGTTGCTCGCGGTGGGCGGCGTGATTGCGCCCCGCCGGCGCAGAGGGTGAGGCATGCCGCTCTCAGTCTGAACGAGATGGGCGCGGAGAAAGGAAACTGAGATGACACGCAACTTGTGTGCGATGCTTGCTGTGGTGGGTGTCGCGGCCGCCGCGTGCGCGGCGGGTTTGGTGAATGGGGTCGATGATCCTCCGACTCCGCCGCTCTGGTGGGCGGAGAGCACGATCGGAGACGTGACGGCTGCGGGCGGGACGTATGGGTTCGTGCACAGCCCGGATGGCACGACCGCGAATCAGCAGCGGCGTTCGAATCTGGATCCCTTCGACATGACGGTGATCCGCGTTGGCAACACCAACGAGGTCTACGTCGTGCTGCAGAACGGGTTTCGGCAGACCTTTGAGAAGACGTTCTTCCTGCTGATCCAGGGTGAGACGTCGAACCCGGCGAACCCGCCGATGGGCGGGACGGTTGTTGTTGGTGCGAACGATGGCGGGCAGACGTCGGTGGTGGACATCACGGACGGCCCGCTCGGTGTCACCCAGTTCGTGCCGGGGTCGCAGAACTTCCAATGGACGGTGCGGGTTGAGGGAACGATTCGGCCTCAGCCTGATCGTGTGGAGATGAGCTTTGTGATTCCCGACCTGGTCGGCATCGGCCGGTACTGGGGCGGGGAGTACTGCGTGCCGTCGCCGGGGACCACAGCGCTGTTGGCCGCGGGCGGTTTGCTCGTGGCGGCGAAGCGTCGCCGCGGGTAGTGCCGCCTTTAGGGGAGAGCGGCCTGCGGGCCGGCGCCTGCGTCGCCGAGATGTTTGTGGCGACGCGGGCGCGGGCTTTGCGCGCGTCCACTCGGACGGCGGGGTCGCTAGCGGTCGAGCTCGAACCAGATGCCGCGGGGGCCGGCGTTGATGAGTGTCGTGGGGCCGAGGGTGGAGCGCTGTTCCCAGCAACTGTGGACGTGGCCGAAAACGTGGAGCTTGGGCGCGAGGCGCGTGGTGGCGGCGAGGATGGCGGGTGAGCCGATGTGGTGTGCGTCGTCGAAGCGGTCGGCGTAACCCTTGGGCGGCGAGTGGGTGATGAGGATGTCGCAGCCGTCGCAGGCGCTGAGGAGTGACTCGGCTTTGGTTTCGTCGAGGTCGTAGGACCAGGGCTGGTCGATGGGCGGGATGCCGCCGCCGAGGCCGAAGATGCGCTGGCCTTGG
>CAYQAD010000348.1:0-2644 GCA_964415125.1 uncultured Phycisphaeraceae bacterium
CGCAAGAACATCCTCGAGTACGACGAGGTCATGGAGCACCAGCGCCAGCGCTTCTACGGCATCCGCCAGCGCGTGCTCGACGGGCGCGATGTCAAGGGCCTCATGCTCGACTTCATCGGCGACGCGGTCGACGACGCCTGCCTGCTCTACATGGACACGGACTACCCCGCGTCCTGCGCCGCCGAGCACGCCAAGCAGGTCATGGAATGCTCGATCATGCCCGATCGCCTGCGCAACCGCGAGCTCGACGAGATCGAGACGATCGTCCGCCGCGACGCCCAGCAGGACGCCAAGGCGACGATCAACGTCACGCTCGGCGAGTACATGCCGCTCGAGGGCTCGGAGGTCTCGGTCGACTTCGACTCGGCGGGCCTGGTCAACTGGGCCAAGAGCCGCTTCGGCGTCGAGCTCGACTCGGCCGAGCTGCGCGAGGGCGGCGCGAGCGAGCGTCGCGCGGTGCAGGATCGGCTGGAGGAGGCGGCGTTCGAGAAGATCGAGGCGGCTGACCTCTCGGGCATCGCCAAGTTCCTCGAGCCGCTCTACGGCGCCAAGCAGCTGGCCGAGTGGGTCAAGAACCACTTCGGGGTCGACCTCGATCCCGCCGAGCTCGACGCGGCCGAGAAGGGCGAGGACACCTCCGCCGCGGAGCTCGTGCAGTCGAAGGTGAGCGACCTGTACGAGCAGCGCGAGGTGCAGTACCCCGTCGATTTCGCGATGGACATGACGACCATGCTCATCCGCCAGGACCCGCAGGCGGCGCTCGACCAGCTCGCCCAGTGGGCGAAGCGCAAGTACGAGATGGAGTGGGACGCGTCGGAGATCCGCGCGACCCCGCCGCAGAAGATCCGCGAGAAGCTCATGGACGCGTCGCGCGACTTCGTGCAGAGCGGCACGCTCGAGAAGGAAGTCGAGCGAGCTGTTGCGATCGAGACCGACGAGGCGCTCGAGGCCTACCTCATGGAACGCTTCGGCGTCGGCATGACCGACCGCATGCGCTACCTCGAGGGCGAGGAGCGGGCCGACGCGATCCGCGGCCGGGTCGAGAACATGCTCCGCTTCGAGCTGCTCAGCCTCGAGCGCGCCGTCTGCCTGGAGATCCTCGACAGCACGTGGAAGGACCACCTCTACGAGATGGACCAGCTCCGCGACGCGATCGGCTTCCGCGCGTTCAGCCAGCAGGACCCGCGCATCGAGTACAAGCGCGAGGGCTCGCGCCTGTTCAACGCGATGCTCACGACCATTGCCGAGCGGGTCGCCGATCTGGCCCTCAAGGCCAAGCTCTCGGTCGGCCCGCAGGGTGCCCCCGCGGGCATGCCGGGCTCGCCGCCCATGGTGCCCGGGGCACGGCCCGCGGGCGGACCCAACGCCGGCCCGCAACGGCCTGCCGCGGGGCGTCGCCCCGCTGGCGCGGCCGGCATGGTCGGCGGCGGCGTCATGCAGTCCTTCGGCGGTTCAACCATGACCGGGCCCGGCTTCCCGCCGCCGGGCCAGGCCGGCGGTGGCGCACCGAAGCCCTGACGGCAGCACCCGCCTTCGGGGCCAGCTCGATCGGACGAACGGATCAGCGCGGGCTCCCCCGCGTACGGGATCGGTGAGGCCGCACGCCCCCCGGGCCGAGGCGGCGGTATCGTGCCCCGACGCACGCCGAACCCCGCCCCGGGGGCACGCGTCGCACCAGCAAGACCCCGCACCCGATCGGCGGCCGTGCCCAAGCGCACTCCAGCGATCAGCAAACCGCAGCGATCAGCAAAGGCAGCATCCATGCGACAGACCCACGCCGAGACCATCCAGCACCGCCGCGGCTTCACGCTCGTTGAGCTGTTGGTCGTCATCCTGATCATCGGCATCCTCGCCGCGGTGGCCCTCTCGCTCGGCGCACGCGTCCGCGACAGCGGCAAGGCGAGGCTGACCGAGCAGGTCATCAACGTGATGGACACCGCACTCGCCGCCGACAAGGCCGACCGCCAGGCCCTGCCGCCCAGCGCCGTGACCGATCCGCGCGACACCGACCGCCTCCTTCCGATCGCCGACGCGCTGAACCTCACCGGAAGCGTCCAGCAGGTCGCGATCAACTCGGGCGGCCTGTACGTCCGGCACCTCGAAGAGTCGGCCTCGGCTGTGGGCGTGCTCAACGAGCTCGACGCGCGCGTGTTCAACCTCGTCGATGTCGACGGCGACAACGACGCCGAGGCGGGCTCCCAGCCGGGCCTTCGCACGCCGCTCGACGCGTGGGGCCGACCCATCCGCTTCGTGCACCCGGCTTTCGACCGGGCCCAGTTCGGCGACCGCAACGTTGCCGCGGCCGACGCGATCGACCTCGTCGCCGAGGCCGGCCGCTTCGGCATCTCCGGCACCCTTTGGATCACCGAGGCCCGCCGATCCCCCTCGCTGGGCGACGCCGACGGCGGGGCCTGCAACGGCAACAGCCCGTATTTCTACTCCTCCGGCTCCGACGGCAACCCGGGCGCGACCGAGGACAACGTCTACTCGGCCAGCAACCCGCCCATCCTGCCCGAGCCGGCATCCTGAGGCCCCGAGTGGCCCGCCCGTCTTTCCCCGGCAGGATTTGGGCCTATCATCTCGCCGCTACGGGGTGTAGCGCAGCTTGGTAGCGCGTCTCGTTCGGGACGAGAAGGTCGGAGGT
>CAYQAD010000349.1:0-2642 GCA_964415125.1 uncultured Phycisphaeraceae bacterium
CGAAACCCGGGGGCAGGCGCGCAGCGCCGCCTGCCGCCAACCCGCGCCCCAGACTTGAAGCCACCCGAAGACATCCGAAGGACGAAACCGCCCGTGAGACTGCAACGCCCCGCCCCCCTGAGCCGCCCCGCCGACGCGAGGGCATCGCGATGATCGGCCCGAAGGGCACCCTGATCGTCAGCGGGCGATGGGATGACAATGTGGCGATCGTCGACATCGCACAGGCGCTTCTACCCGAAAACGACGGCACCCCGAATGCCATCCTGTCGCGCCCGCGCGCCACGCCGGACCTCGATCTCGATGGCGACGGGGTGCCCGACGCGCGTGCCAGCGGCCAACCCGTGGCGGTGGCCGTGGATGCCGCCGCGCGCCACGCCTATGTCGTGTGCCACTCCGGCGATGCGACGCCCGAAGGGGCCGCCGCCTACCAGCATGGGCATCCGGGGCTGGTCACGGTGCTCGATGTCGCCGCGGCCACCGATCCCGCCCATGACGACACGCTCGGCGCGGTGGTCGAATTCGTCCCCACTGGCCGCACCGGCCCCGTGGGCTGCGCGCTCACCCCCGATGGCCGCGCCCTTCTGGTGAATTGCGGCGAGGCCGAGGGCAGCGAGGATGGCGGCGACGAAGTCACCGTGATCGACGTGGCCACCCGCCGGGTCACCGCCCGCGTGCCGCTGGCCCTGAACCCCGACCATCCCGCGCGAAGCCCCAGCCCCCATGACAGCCCCCATGAGAGCTTCGGCCACTACCCCAACCCCACCGGCATCGTGATCTCGCCGCGCGCGGGCGGGGTCGTCTTCGTCGGCAATGGCGGGTTCAGCGATGTCTCCGTCCTCGACCTCAAGGCCGCCCTCGCCGGGTCGGCGGAGGCCGAGATCAACCGGGTCGCGGTCGAAACCGGCCCCTTCGGCATGGCGCTCAGCCCCGATGGGGCGCTGGTGGCGGTCGCGTCCCGCGAGAGCATGTCGCGCCCGACCGAGGGCGGCACGGTCTCGATCATCGATGTGGGTCGCGCCGCCGCCGGGCGCCCCGATGCCGAGCTTGCCCGCATCCCGGTGGGCGGCACCACCGACGAGATGCCCAGCCGCCCCTTCGGCGTCGCGTTTTCACAGGACGGCAGCCGGCTGGTCGTGTCGTGCTTCCGCACCAACGCGATCTCGATCCTCAATGTCGCCGCCGCCTGCGCGGGCAAACCTTGCGAGCTGCACCGGCTCTATCCCGAGGCCCCCGGCGGCGCCACGCCACGGCCCCGCGGCATCGCCGTCTGCGGCCCCTATGCCTGCGTCATCGGCGGGGCCAAGCAAGGCGCGCGCAGCAGTCTCGTCTGGGTTGTGGATATCGCGGCGGGCACCGTGGTCGGCACCGTGACCGGGGTCGGCAACGAATCCTATTTTCTCGCCGCGATTCCACCATCGTCGACATGAGGCACCACCACCGGACCGGCGACACGGCCCCATAAGGCCGGCACCGGTTCACACACCACACTTTTGGGAGGACGACACATGACACACCTGACAAGAAGAACCGCTCTCGGTCTCGCAACGGCCGCACTGCTCGTTGCGGGCACGGCCAGCGCGCAGGACACACTGGAGCTGCGCATGTCGGTCGAAAGCACGCCCGGCGCCTCGACCCAGCAGATCCTCGCTGCGTTCCGCGACGCCCTGCAGGCCGAGATGGGCGATGCCGTCACCATCGAGTATTTCGACAGCGGCACCCTGGGCGACGAGATCGTGCACATGCAACAGGTGCGCACGGGCCAGCTCGACGTGAACCCGATCGGCTCCGACGCGGTCCAGCTCGACCCGAAATTCGCCGTCTTCGACATCCCCTTCCTGTTCAACAGCCGCGACCAGGTCGCCGCCGTGCTCGACGGCCCGATCGGCGCCGAGCTGGACCAGTCGTTCCAGGAAAACGCGGGGCTGAAGGTGCTGGGCTTCGGCGAGATCGGCTTCCGGCACATCACCAACAACGTGCGCCCCGTGGTGACGCCCGCCGACCTCGAGGGGCTGAAACTGCGCACGCCGGGCAGCGCCACGCGGATCATGTCCTTCGAGATGCTGGGCGCCTCGCCGATCAAGATGAATATCGGGGAGGTTTACCTGGCCCTGCAGCAGGGCGTGATCGACGGGCAGGAAAACCCCTTCGGCAACATCGCGAAATGGTCCTGGGACGAGGTCCAGAAATACATCTCCCTGTCGCGCCACGTCTACACGCCCATCACCCTGGTGATGAACCTGCGCACCTATGAGGGGCTGACGGACGAACAACGGGACGCGGTCCATGCCGCCGCACGCGTGGCCGTGGACTCGAGCCGCGCCTACGGGGCCGAGAACGACGCCTCGCTAGAGGCCGTGATCCGCGAGCGGTCCCCGGATGTCGAATTCAACGAGATCGACGCCGCCAGCTTCCGGGACGTGGCCAAGGCCATCGGCGCCGAGATCGGCAAGACCGCGGGCGAGGAGTTCACCGCGCGCTTCGTCGAAGCCGCGTCCCAGTAAGCCGTGACCCCGGGGGGTGCGGGCCGCACCGCGCCCCCCGAACCCGACCGCGGCCTGCCTTCAAAGGCACCCGCCTTGGCAAAAGGACACGCCATGACGCAACCAGACACCGACCGGGATGCAGAGGCCCTCGCGGCCAGG
>CAYQAD010000350.1:0-2636 GCA_964415125.1 uncultured Phycisphaeraceae bacterium
GCCGAACATCTCGGCCATGCACGCCTCGGGCGTCATGCCGCGTGCGAGGGCGTGCCCGTGATCGCGGTAGGCGGTGACGACGGGGTCGTCGTGCTCGACGGACTGGATGGTGCCGACGGCGACGGCTTCCTGCCCGGTGTAGACGTGGCAGAAGCCGCCGATCTTTGCCTGCTGGTACGCCTGGGCGCAGCGGGTCTCGAACTCGCGGATCAGCTGCATGTCTCGCAGCCAGCGGAGCAGGGTCTCGTCCGGGAGCGAGTCCGAGAGACGATCGGCGGCGGGCTTGGCGGTGGCCTGGGCCATGGTGGGGGCTCC
Organism: uncultured Phycisphaeraceae bacterium; assembly: GCA_964415125.1. Taxonomy (GTDB): domain Bacteria; phylum Planctomycetota; class Phycisphaerae; order Phycisphaerales; family UBA1924; genus CAYQAD01. Next base: position 316 of record CAYQAD010000350.1, read on the forward strand.
GTCGTGGGCGGCGTCTTGCGCGGGTGGTGAGGCAGGATCGATCGAGCCCGATGGCTCGGGATGGATCGTAAGTGTCCCGGCGCGGTGGCGGCGTGTGCCGGCCGCGTCCGCGCCGAATCCAACTCTAGGGATTCGGCCGGTGGTGGACAACGGATCGGGCCCCCGCTTTGGGTCTTTCGCCCTATCGCCCCCCTGTCACCACCCATTGCATCGCGAGCCCGCGTCGGCAGGGCACCGCGGGCGCAAAGAAACACACCGCCGAGTTGGTCTGGGCGGGGTGCTTCGTGGACTCTCGGCCGCCCGTGGGACGGGGGCGGGCGTCAGTTCTGGACGTTCGCGGGCTCGACGCCCGTCCGCCCGGCGATGGGCGAGGCGGCCGACACGCGGGACTGGAGCAGCGTCAGGGCGGTCTTGAGCTGGAGGTCGGTGCCCTCGGTCAGCAGGGTGTTGGGATCGGGGCGGGGCTCGTCGCCCTCGAGCACGTTGCCGTTCTCGTCGAGCTGGATGACGTCGGCCTCGATGCGCAGGCGGATCGAGTCGGCGTACTGCTCGGGCAGCATGGGGATCTCGAGGTCGGGGTCGACGCCCCACTCGGCCGAGCCCGGCTCGCGGTGGATGATCCGGCCCGAGGGCAGGCGGTAGTACTGCGTGGTGAGCTTCTGGGCGCTGGTGTTGCCGGGCAGGCCCCAGACGTTCTGGACCGAGCCCTTGCCGAAGGAGCGCTCGCCGAGCACGATCGCGTCGGCCCGGCCGGTCTGGTCGTAGTGCTGGACCGCGCCGGAGACGATCTCCGAGGCCGAGGCCGACCCGTTGTTGATGAGGATGACCACGGGGATGTCGTCGATCGTCGCGCGGGAGGAGCGTGCGCGGCGTTCGTCGGCGATCCGCCCGTCGGCGAACTCGGTGCGGACGATCCAGCCCGAGGGGACGATGCGGTTGGTGAGCTCGACGGCCTCGTCGAGCAGGCCGCCGGGGTTATAGCGCAGGTCCACGATCAGCCCGCTCAGTCCGTCGGCCCGCATCTCGTTGACCGCCTTGTCCACATCGTCGGTCATGCCGGGGCTGAAGCCGGTGATGCGTAGATACCCGATGTTGCGCTCGGGATCGACGAACCAGTTCCACTTCTCCTCGCCGATGAGCTCGCGCTCCCAGCCCTTGACGTTGCCGATCTTGATCGACTCGCGGACGAGCTGGTAGTCCTTCGTGATCGTGACGGGCTCGGCGTCTTCGGCTTCGCCGTCGGCGTCGGCCATGTCGACGATGTCCTCGACGGGCTCGGCCGGCTTGACCTCGCGCTCGATGGTGAGGGTGACGGTCGTGTCGCGCGGGCCGGTGATGAGCTCGACGGCCTGGTCGAGCGTGAAGCCCGCGGTCGACTCGCCGTTGACCTTGCGGATGATGTCGTCGGTGCGGATGCCCGCGCGCTGGGCGGGTGTGCCCTCGATGGGCGTGACGACCTTGATGTTGTACTGCTCATCCATCTGGATCTGGATGCCCACGCCCACGAACTGGCCCTGGGTGGACCGCTGGAATCGGCGGAGCTCGTCGGGCCAGATGATGGCGCTGTAGTCGTCGAGGGTGTCCATCGCGCCGTTGCCGAACTCATGGAGCAGCGCTTCCTCGGGCACGGCGATGGTCTGGGCGTTGATGGTCATCAGCGCGTTGAGGGCCGATCGGAGCTCGCTCCGGCCGAGCAGCGGGTTGTTGGCGTATCGGCTCGCCTGCTGATCGAGCAGCTCGAGAAAACGGTTGCGGCGCTGGTCGTCGGCGAGCTTGCCGAGCACGGGGTAGAGGTCGGTGGTGGTCGCCATGGTGCGGACGCCGTCGAACCCGCCGCCGATGAGCTGGGCGAGCACACCCCGCTCTCGCTGGACCCACTGGTCGGCCGACCGATCGATCGCGCGGATGACGCCCGGCGCGGAGATGCCCGCGAGCTTCTCGTTGTAGTCCTGCCCGGTGCCGTTGAAGCGGGGCAGCGGGTCGAGGTCCTCGAGGGCCCGGCGGTCGTTGCGCAGCTGCCAGAACCGCTCGGGCGTGTAGAGCGCGAGCATGTTCAGGCGGTTGCTGACGCGGCTGGAGTCCTCGGCAAACTCGCCGGCCTCTTCGGTGAGCGTGTCGAGGCGGTAGAACAGCTCGTTTGCCATGAGCCAGTCGCCCCGGGCCTCGGCGGCGCGGGCGGCCTGCTCGCCCTCGCGCATCAGCGTGACCACGCGCGGGTCGCTGAAGAAGCGGTCGTTGTCGTCCATCAGCATCTGCATGCCGATCGCCGAGACGAGCGCTTGCGAGAGCGTCAGGTCGGTGCGGTTGCCCGCGTCGTCGAG
>CAYQAD010000351.1:0-2627 GCA_964415125.1 uncultured Phycisphaeraceae bacterium
TCGTTCGCGTTCCTCTTGGTCTCGGCGGTGCGGAAGAGGCGCATTGGCATCGCGACGCGGGCGATCGGGCGGTTGGTGGGGATGACCGTGACGGGCCGGCTGTAGACCGTTTCCATCTCGCCCTTGGCGTCGGCGGCGGTGCCGGTCATGCCCGCCATGAAGGGATACGAGCGGAAGAAGCGCTGGAAGCTGAGCCGTGCGAGCGTCTCGCGGTCGGCGGTCACGTCGAGGCCTTCCTTTGCTTCGACCGCCTGGTGCAGGCCGTGCTCCCACGAGCGGTCGGGGAGGAATCGGCCCGTGTACTCGTCGACGATGACGATCTGCCCCTCGACGATCTGGTACTGCTGGCCGTGCTTGTAGCAGTGCTTGGCGACGAGCGCCTGGCGGACGAGCTCGTCGGCGCGGCGCGCAGCCCGCCAGATGGGCTCTTCGAGCTGGGCGTACATCTGCTCGGCGCGGTGCTCGCCGCGGTGCTTGAGGTCGGCCTTTCGGCGGAGGTGGTCGATCTTGTAGTCGGGGCCCTCGTCGAGCTTGGCGGCGATGCGCGCCGCGTCCTGGTAGATCTGGGCCATCTCGTCCTCGCGACGCGAGCGTGCGATGATGAGGGGCACCACGCCCTCGTCGATGAGCACGGCGTCGGCCTCGTCGACCATCGCGGCTTGCAGGCCGGGGACGATGGGGCCCATGCCCGAGGCGCCGGGCCCGCCCATGCGGCGGAGGTGCTGCCGGCCGGCCCAGGCGGTGTGCATGGGGCCCATGCGGATCTGGTCGCGGAGCCAGTCGGCGGTGATCTGCTTGGGCGTGCCGTAGACGATGTCGCGGGTGTAGATCTCGGCGCGGGTTTGGGGGTCGTCTTCCTGCTGGATCGCGCCGACGGAGCAGCCGCAGCGGTTGTAGATGTCGGTGCGTCCCTCGGCGTCGCGCTTGGCGAGGTAGTCGTTGACGGTGAAGACGTGCAGGTGGCGGTGCTGCCAGGCGATGAGCGGTGCGGCGATGGAGCCGGTGAGGGTCTTGCCCTCGCCCGTGACCATCTCGATGATCCGCCCGTGGTAGAGCCCCATCGCGCCCATGAGCTGAACGATGTACGCCTCCTCGCCCGTGGCCCGGCGTGCGACCTCGCGCGTGCAGGCCATCGCTCGGCGGACGGCCTCGCGGTCCTGCTTGCCCCGGACGAAGCGTTCACGCAGCGTGGCGATCGTGTCGTCGAGCGCCGCGTCGGACATGTTGCGGTGCTCGGGGGCGAGCGTGTCGATGAGCTTTGCCTCGCTCATAAGCCATGAGCCGCGGGACCCGGCGGAGCGGACCTTCATGGTGCCCCGGCCGTAGATCGCGTCGAGCCCGGTGCGGAACTCGGGCTTGACGCGGCGGGAGCGCGTGAAGGCGTGCAGGGCGTGGTAGCGGGTGAGGGCTTGGGACATGCGCGCGGGTGCTGGAAATGGCGGTTACAGAACGACCTTGCCCTGGATCATCTTGTGCAGGCGGTCGGCCCACTGGACGAGCAGCGGCTTGGGCGGCAGGGTGAAGCGGAGACGGACGCGCTCGCCGGGGGCGCCGGTCCAGAGGGTGGCGTCGGTGTCGAGCCCTTCGCCCGAGCCCGTGTCGAACTGCGGCGCGAGGTACATGACGAACTGGGCCTGCTTGGCGCGGAGGCCCGAGCGATCGTCGGGCGCGGTCTCGATCTGCCCGCCGCCGGCAAAGCCGAGCGCCGCGTGGGGGAGCTGGGTCTGCCCGGAGTCGACGACGCGCGTGGGGATCGCGTCGACCGAGCGGGCGGGCTCGGAGACGAGGCGGGCCTGGGCGGTGTAGTTCTCGGTGCCGAGCTGGAAGTGCCAGGCGGCCTCGCTCTGCCCGAGGGCCGCGGCGATGCGCAGCTGGCTCGGGTCCACAACCTCGCAGACTGCGGTGCCGGGCTCGGCGTACCTGCCGAGCAGGGCGCGGGGGTCCTGGCCCACGACGACGCCGTCGTGCGGGGCGCGGACGATCAGCTCCGTGAGCTTCTCGCGGTGGTGCTCGACCTGTGTTTGCAGGGCGGCGATGCGGTCGCGGGCGACCTGCGCGCCGGCGGGTGAGTTCAGCAGCAGCTGACGCTCGCGGGACTCGTACTCGGCGAGCTCGGCGAGGGCGAGGGCGAGCTCGGCGCTTCGCTCGGGGCTCTGGGCGGTGAGGATCGGGTCGCCCGCGCGGACGCGGTCGCCCGGGCGGGCGTGCACCTCGGTGACGAAGCCCTCGACGGTGATGAAGACGGCCGACTCGGTCTCCGACTGCACGACGCCGACGGCCCGGCGGTGGTCGTCGAAGGGGATCAGCCCGAACGCAACGACACCGAGGACGATCAGGCCGAGCGTGGCGTAGATCGCCCGGCTGCGCTTCTCGACGAGCTGGGGGCTCGAGGCGAGCCAGTGCGTGAGCTTGCCGACCGGCAGGAAGAACCACATCGCGGCGGTCCAGATCGCCAGCACGAGGCCCAGGGCGAACATTTTGCCCATGACGTAGAGGGTGATGGAGATGAACAGGAAGATGCGGTAGGCCAGCGCGAGGATGCCGTAGGTCAGGAGGATGGCGTACTCGCCGGGGAGTGTGGTCGGGGGGACCTCGTTCTCCATGCCGAAGGCGTAGCGCTTGAAGTA
>CAYQAD010000352.1:0-2616 GCA_964415125.1 uncultured Phycisphaeraceae bacterium
GGCGTGTGGGTCCCCTGGCGCGTCGACTGACGCGTGCGGCTACTCGTCGCGGGTCGGCACGCGCCAGCGGAAGTCGCGGAACTCGACGCGATTGCCCTCGTGGTGCGTCTGGATCGCGATGTGCCCGGTGTCGTGCTGGCTCAGCGTGGTGTCGACCATGGGCGTGCCGTTGATGAATGTCCGGATACGGTCGCCGGTGGCGACGATGCGGTAGTCGAACCAGGCACCGTCACGCGAGAGGGGCGAGCCCGGCTGGGCCGGGGCAGCGTCGTAGATGCAGCCCGTGTAGTTGGTCGCGCGCAGGTCGTGGTGGTCGAGCTGCGCTTCGTACCCGAGGGGCCAGGTGTCCGGGTCCTCGGGGCGTGGGATCGTTCGGAAGTAGATGCCGGAGTTTCCGGTGCGGTCGGCGTCGGTCTCCTCGGGGCGGGCGATGCGCACGAGCGTGTGGATCTCGATATCCGTGTGCGTCGCGTTGGAGAACAGGTGCCCGGGGCCGTCGGCGGCGATGAGGGTGCCGTCCTCGATGAAGAATCGCCCCCCGCCTCGGTGGGTCCAGCCGTCGATAGAGTTATCGGTGAAGGCGTGGGTGAAGTCGCCCGGATCGGGGTCGGGCGAGAGGTCGCGGATGCGGACGTTGCGGACGCGCAGGCCGCCCTCGCCGTGGTCCTGGATCGCGATGTAGCCGGTCGTCGCACGCTCGTTGAGCGGGAGCGGCTGGTCGTCGGTGCGGAAGATGCCCCGCTCGTCGAGCGTCTGGTTCTGCTGGACCCATTGCCCATTGAGCCACGCGTTGAGCGTGTCACCGGTGAGCAGAATGCGGATGGTGTTCCACTCGCCCGGTGCGTTCGCGGCTTGGGTGGCGGGGGGAATCGCGTTGTAGATCGCGCCGAAGTCCGCGCGCGTGGCGGTGGTCGAATCGTGGATCTGGAACTCGAAACCTGTGAACGCGGGGTCGCCCTCGGAGGTGCAGCGCAGCCCGATGCCGCTATTGCCCCCCTCAGGGATCATGACCTCGAGCTCGAGCTCGAAGTCGCGGTACATACGCGTGGTGCGCAACCAGCCGCCCTCGCCCGGCCTCTCGATCCTCAGCTCGCCGTCGGCAATCGACCAGGCGTTGGTGGAGCCGCCGAACATGGCGGTCCAACCGTCGAGCGAGTCGGACTCGAGCATCGGTTGCCATTCGCCGGCCCGCGTCGCGGCGGTTGGCAGAAGCATCACAAGGGCTGCGATGAGGTGTCGCATGGTTCGTCCGATCTCCTGAAAAGACGGCGTGTGTAACGGCGGCTTGCGAGAGCACGACCAGGCGAGTATCCCGGCACGCAGGCCTCTCCGGGATTTATTTCGTATGCCAGCCAGTCGCTGTCGGGGCGAGCCCCGCGGTGTGATTGGTGGTGTGGTTCGTGGTGTGGTTCAGCGCTGCCAGAGCCCGTGCTCGATGCCGCCGAGGATGTAGATCGCGATCGTGCCGTGGCCCGGGATCTCCATTCGCGGAATCGCGATCTGTGCGCCCGCCTCGCCGGCGGCCTTCACGGCTGCGTCGATGTCATCCACCAGAACATACGGCCGCACCACCGGGTTCTCCGCCCCGTGCATCGGCGCGCGCACCGAGACGAGCCCGCCACCGCTGAGCTGCGCGGTCCGCGCGTTGCCGATCTCCGCGATCGGATCGCCGAACTCGACGCCGTGGACCTTCGAGAGCGCCTCGCACGTCGCGTCCATCGCCGGCGTGACGATCTCGAGGAAGTGGACGTCGATCTGGGCCGGCATATCTTGCATCGCGATGTCCTTGCCATGGGCCTCGGAACGCTGCATGCCGACGACCGCGCCGGCGAGCAGCAATGGGGCGACGCAGAGCGTACAAACGCGAGGTGTGATGCGTGTCATGAGTCCATCTCTCCTTGCACGATCATGATGAGGTTGCCGCAGGTGTCGTCGAACACCGCCGTGACCATCGACCCCATCTCCTTCGGCGGCTGCGTGAAACGCACGCCCAGTGCCGTGAGCCGATCGTGTTCGGCCGCGACATCATCGACCGCGAAGGCGGTGTACGGGATGCCATCGTTCACCATCGCGGCCTTGAACGGCCGGGCCGCGGGGTGCGCGTCGGGCTCGAGGCAGAGCTCGGTGCCCGCAGGATCTTCGGGCGACACGACCGTGATCCAACGGTGCTCGCCCATCGGGATGTCGTGCTTCGTCCGAAACCCGAGCTTCTCGGTGTAGAAACGCAACGCCTTTTCCTGGTCGTCGACGAGGATGCCCGACATGTTGATGCGCATGAGGTGGTGCTCCTGTCTCTTGGATCCGACGCGCTGGCAGATGTCGCGGCACGCGCTCGATTGGAACCGTCCGTCGGATACAGTGTGCCGGGCCAAGACGGCGCGTGTCAAACATCGCTCCAGGCTGCGGGCCGACTCGTGTTGTCAATGCAGGAAGTGCGTTACCGATGATCACGAAGGAAATCGCGACTTCGATCGACACGTGCGTGCTCTGCTGGCTCGCGACAAGCTCTTCCTCGGGCCAGCCGAGCGTCTCGCCGAAGGAGATCTTCGCGTCGTTCGGCGGCGACTCGGTGATCATCGCAAACATCGCCTCGCCGCAGTCGATGCGGAACGTTCT
>CAYQAD010000353.1:0-2605 GCA_964415125.1 uncultured Phycisphaeraceae bacterium
ACGGGCGGCGCTGCGCCCGGAGCGCCGCTGGGCGCCGCGGCGTTCTGCGGCGGCCAGACGAGCCGGACGCGCGGCTCGGCGAAGCCCGGATCGTCGCCCGCTGCGGACGGCACGGCGATGATCGCCGCCTGCCGGGCGCCGCAGACCTGCGCGAGCACGCCCAGCAGGCGGGCGAGGAAGTCGGCGTCGTCGGCGGCGGGCCTGACCAGCTCGCTGACGATGCGCTGCCACGCGGGGTTGTGGACCTTGGTCTGCTCATTCATCGGGCGGCTCCGGTGAGCAGCATGGCGCTGGGCTCCTCGAATGAGACCCAGCAGCCGATGCCCGCGACGAGCAGCTCGGGGTTGGGCAGCTCGACACGCACGCGGCGGGTGGCGCTGGCGGCGTCGGCGGTGGGCGCGACCTCGATGACGCGGGCCTCGCGGATGACCGCCTCGCCGGGCAGGTTCATCAGCACCCACGCGGGCGAGCCCGGCTCGAGCGAGAGGGTCATGGTGCTGGCGGTGGGCGCGGGCACGTCGATCCAGAGCGGGTCGATCTGGACGACGCGGATCGCCGGCTCGGAGTCGCCGATGGACTGGCCGAGCTCGACGACGACGGTGTCGACGATGCCGTCGAACGGGGCGTGGACGCGGAACTTCTCGACGCGAGCCTCGAAGCGGGCGACGGCGGCCTGCTCCTGCTCGAAGTTGTTCTGGGCGATGAGCACGTCGATGGCGGCGGTGGCGGCGGCGAGGCGGGCGCGGTCGAGCTCGATCTCGTTGATGCCGTCGGCTGCGAAGGCCTGCTCGGCCTTGGCGAACTCGACCTTTGCGAGCTCGGCCTGCTTGACGGCGCGCTGCACGGGCAGGTCCTCGCGGGCGCGGATGCGCTGGGCCTCGAGCAGGGCGAGGTCCTCGACGTCGTCGCCCCGGAGGAGCAGGTCGCCCTCGCGCACGACCTGGCCGCCCTTGACCGGCACCTCGATGACGCTCGTGGGCAGGCTGAAGCCCATGATCGCGTCCTTGCTCGGGCGTGTGACGGCCTTGTGCCCGCCGAAGTCGCGGGCGACCTCGGCGGCGGTGCGCGTGGTGGCGACCGGCTCGGACTGCGACGCCAAGGCGGGCGCGGTGAACATCAGCGCAGCGGCTGAGAGGCACTGGAGCGTCTGGCGAAGGCTGGCTTGGAGGATCATGCGGCGTCCCTGGTGGTGTGGTCGGGGGCCCGGCGGCGGTGCCGAGCTGTGCCGAGCGGTGCGTTGCACGCGTTGGGGCCCGCTGGGCTGGTCTGGCGGGGGGCCGACCCGCGCCGCAGGGCGCGTCTGGTCGGGCAATACCCCCGGTGTGGGTCGGGGGCGGTGTCGTGGCGCGGGCTATCGTTGCGGTGCATCGTATCGGCCCGCGGCCTGGCTGGCGTCCTTCGACACGCGATACTCCGTAGTTCGCGTGGCAAGGCCCGCAGGTTCCCGGCCAACACCCGCACGCCCGAGCGCCGCGTCCCGGTTTGGCCGCGGCGCAACCGACCCGGGCGGCGCAAGGAGTGCCCCGCATGGCCACCCCCACCACCGCTCCGGCGTCCCAGGCAGAGCTCGCGATCAACGGCGGCTCGCCCGTCTCCGAGGCCGGCGTGCCGTTCATGTCGATCTCCATGGAGCAGGACGACCGCGACGCGGTCAACCGCGTGCTCGACTCGGGCATGCTGCGGGCCGCCAGCCAGTGCGCGGCCCTCGAAGAGCAGTTCGGCAAGATGACCGGCGCGGCCCACGCGATGACCTGCGCCAACGGGACGTGCGCACTCCAGCTCGCCTATGAGCCGCTCTTCGGCCCCGGCGACGAGGTGATCGTGCCCGCGTGGACGTACATCGCCACGGCGAGCATGATCGTCGCCCGCGGCGCGACGCCCGTGTTCTGCGACTCACGCGAGGACACCTTCCAGATCGACGTGGAGGACGCGGCCAAGCGCGTCACGAGCAGGACCAAGGCGATCGCCTGCACGCACCTCTACGGCTGCCCGGTCGACATCGACGCGGTGCAGAAGCTCGCCGCGGCGCATGATTTGAGCGTCGTGTACGACTCGGCCCAGGCGCACCTGGCGCGGTACGACGGTGAGGGCGTGGGCGCGTACGGCGATGCGACGACGTACTCCTTCTACGCGACCAAGAACCTCGGCACGGGCGAGGGCGGGATGATCACGTGCAACGACGACACGCTCGCGCATGACATCGCGCTGCTGCGGTCGCACGGCGAGACCGACAAGTACCTCCACGAGCGCATCGGCTACAACTACCGGATGAACGACCTGACCGGCGCGATCGGACTGAGCAAGCTCCAGCGCCTGCCGGCCGAGACCGAGGCGCGCCGCGCCGCGGCCGCGACGTACGCCGAGGCGCTAGCCGAGATCGCCTCGGTCGAGACGCCGAGCGTCACGCCCAAGGCCGAGCCGGTGTGGCACCTGTACACGGTCAAGCTGATCCTGGACATGCTCACCTGCGACCGCGACACCTTTGCCGCGGCTCTGAAGGCCGAGGGCGTGCCCAGCGCCGTGCACTACCCGCGCTCGCTCACGCGTCAGCCGGCGTTCTCGGCGTTCGTCAAGGACCACCCCGCGGTGGCCGACTCGCTCGCGG
>CAYQAD010000354.1:0-2605 GCA_964415125.1 uncultured Phycisphaeraceae bacterium
CGACTACCGCATCCCCGAGACCGTCTGCATCGACGTGCCCACGTGTACGGCCGACGTGACCACCGACGGCACCTCCAACGGCATCCCCGACGGCGCCGTCACCCTCTCGGACTTCTCCTACTACCTCGGACTCTGGGGCGCGTCCGACCCCGCCGCCGACGTGACCACTGACGGCACGTCAAACGGCATCCCCGACGGCACCGTCACCCTCTCGGACTTCTCGTTCTACCTCGGCCTGTGGGGCGCCGGCTGCCCCTAATCGGCAGCGCCCACGCAGAACACCACGCCTATGCCGGGCCGGGCTCTCCTCGTGGGGAGCCCGGCCTTTTGATGCGCACACCCAAACGCGCACACCCGCCGCGCTCACCGCCCGCGGCGAGCGGCGAAGCAGGCCAGGCTCGCCGCGACGACGATCGGCCATACGGGGAACTGGTACCGCTCGATGGGCGTGTACGCGACGATCGCCAGCGCACACGCGTGCGCGAGCGCCACGCCGAGCACCAGCGCCGGCCCCTCGCGCCCGCGAACGAGCAGGCACACGCCGCCGACCAGCGCGAGCACGCCGACCACGGGCCGGAGCACGCTCCAGCCGTTCCAAAGCCCAACGAACAGCTCGGAGCTGACGCTCTGTCGCCACGGCCTGATCGGCTCGCGGTTTACCCGAGCTAACTTGTCACCAAGCTGCCGCCGTGCGATGTCCTCGTCCATGAAGTTGGTGGACGATCCCCGCCAGGGCTGCCGAGCCAGAGGCCGCAGCACCGACCATGAATGGCTCGTGCGCATCACACGCTGCGCCGGCAGGACGCCGAGGTGCACCGCGAGCGCCCCGCCCTGGACCGCAGCGATGCCCGCCGGGTCGCGCTCATGGGCGCGATCGACGACCTCGCCCGCGACACGCTCGATCTCCATGATGCCCTCGCCCGCGCCGGCGATCTCGAGCATGCGGTAGCGGAACGCGACCGCGTTGCCCGCGAGCCCATCGCGGACCTGCACGTAGTCCTCGGCGCTGAGCGGCCCGGCGTCGCTCGGCTCGATCACGCCGCACTGCAAGAGGCTGGTGAACTTCGTCGTGTTGCCGAAGAGGCTCAGCGCATACCCGCCGTGCGTCCGGCCGTTGTGAAGCACCACGGGCAGGATGGACGCCACACCGACGCACAGTGCGATCGCGAACACCGACGCGGCACGAACGCACGCGAGCTGAAACCCGAACCGATCGCGCGCGCCAAAGAACGCACGCCACGCGACACAGATCGGCATCAGCACCATGAGCACCTGCAGATTCGCCCGGAGCAGCGCCGCGAAGCCGACGACCAGACCCAGCACCACCGCCAGGCCCGCATCACGCAGCGCGCATTGCCCCCAGGGTCGCACCGCAACGAGCCACGCCGCGACACCCGCGCACGCCGCCGCGGGCACCTCGCTGCCGGGCGTTCGAGCGAATCCGAGCAGGAAAGGATCGAGCCCCACGAGCACGATCGCCGCGGCCGCCGCCGCCGGCCCCGCCGCCACACGCGCGATCCGCCACGCGCACCACACCACCACGACCGCGAGCGCCAGATTCGCCGAGCCGATCGTCCAGCGGAAGGGCAGGTCGATCGCGACGAGCGGCGCGAGCCAGAACGCCATGCCCGCCGGCCGAATCGGCTCGAGCGCCGAGAGCCCGCCGCCGCCGATCAGGTCGCGCGCGATCGCGACGTACGCGATGCCGTCCTTGGTCATCAGCATCGGCGCCATCAGCCACATCCACGCGTGCGCCGCGAGCACCACCGCCCACGCCGCGATCGTGACGCCTCGCACCGAAGCGCCCCGCCGCGCCACCACGCACGCCAGAACGCCGCCGACGCCCAGCACGCCGCCGAGCCCCGCGAGCGTCAGCACGCCGATCGCCCCGCCCCAGCGCATCCACGCGAGCGTCGCGCCGCCCTCGGGCGTGATCGTCGCCGACTCGATCGACCGCACCGGCCGGGTCCCCGCGTCGATGCCGAAGACGCGTGTCGTCACGCTCGCCCCCGCGACCCGACCGCGCGCGGTCGGCCCGCGAAGCTCGACCGACTCGACCCACCCCGGCAGCGCGAGCTCGGCCTCGAACACCTCGTGCCTGCCACGCGGCACCACGCGGGCCGCCTCCGCCCCGCCATCCCAGCGAGCCAACAGCCCACCCGTGCCCACCGCGACGTCGGCGAGCTGGATCGCCACCGACTGCCGAACCGCCAGCGGCCGCACCACGGGCCAGACCGCGGGGCTCACCAGCACCGCCAGCGCGATCACCGCCCACCAACGCCGCACCACGAAAGCCGCGACCGCCCGCGCGATCGGCGTGAGGATCGAGCCGCGGTCGCCCGGGCTCGACGTGCCGACTCCGGCCCGCTGATCGGGTTGTGTTACCGCCGGCGTGCTGGGCTCGGGCGAGCTGGCAAAGTCATGGGAAAGGTCGTGGGGCATGGCGGGTCGCTCTGGTGTGCGTGGGCGCGCGATCCTACCCTCTCTGGCCCGAGCACCCGCATGTCCAGCCACGCCTCCCAGACCGACACCCGCGCCGCGGGAACCCTGCCCGCCCCCGTCCAGGTCGAGCCCAAGCCGGGCGGCAGCCCCCGCGCGCCCATCG
>CAYQAD010000355.1:0-2568 GCA_964415125.1 uncultured Phycisphaeraceae bacterium
ATCGCCTCGCGCACGTCGCCGGCCCGGCTGGGCGTGTTGCCCTTGGAGTCGCCCGTCGGCGGCGCGAACGCGCGGACCTTGTCGGCCGATCGGCTGGCGGCGACCTCGCGGGCGAGCCCCACGTGGCTCAGGCAGTCGCCCCGGTTGGACGTGACCTCGACGTCGAGTCGGGCGTCGGGCTTGCCGTTCTGGGGGGCGAGCGGTTCGGTGCCCTCGATCGGGAAGCCGGCTGCGGTCAGGACGCGGTCGGCCTCGTCGGGGGTGACATCACCCGGGGTGAGGTAGCGGTTGAGCCATGCGATGCTGGTATCCATAGGGCACGACGATAGGGGCCCCACCACCGCCGATCGGGCCCCAGCAGGCCGTCGATCGGGCCCACACACGGGCCAAGGGTGCGGGCTAGGCTGGCGTGGCATGCCCAAGCCCATCCAAATCTCGCGGCGACTCGGCCGGACGCTGGCGGCTGCGTGCGTGCTGCTCCTGCTGCCCGCCTGCGGGTCGGGCCCCGCGGCCATCACCGAGCCCACGCTCCCGAGCGATCCGCCCGATGACTTCGCCCTCGCGGTGACCATCTTCGCGCCCGAGGTCGACGCCGAGGCGATCTCGGCGTTGCCACGCTCGGTCCGCCCGGCGCGGTACGTGGTCGAGCCCGACGGCGTGCTCCGGGCCGCGATCGGCCCCGGGGCCGACCCCGACGTCTTCCCCGCCCAGACCCGCCGACTCACCGACCGCCAGCGTGCCCAGCTCTGGCGGCTCGTCCGCGACCAGGGGCTGCTCGCGACGAACCACCCCGGCCGCATCGCGACGGACCGGACGTACCTTTCCTCGCCCGACCGCCGGGCGGTGCTCGTCGAGATCGCCGGCGCCGACCAGCGCCGGTACCTCGAACTGCACGCCGACGACCGCGCGAGCGACCCGGCCGTCGCGGTCGCGCTGACCGACCGCCTCGCCGAGCTCGCCTGGCTCCGCAACTGACGCGTCGCGGCTGGTGACATCAGCCCGAGCGCGCGAGCCGCGCCCCCTACCGTGTGCCATGGCCGATCCCAACAGCAACGCGGCGACACCGACCGACCCGATCGTCGGCATCGACCTGGGCACGACCAACTCGCTCGTGGCGATCGCCGACGAGCGCGGCCCGCGCGTGCTCGCGCCGGAAAACACTTCGCCGCTGGTGCCCTCGGTCGTGCGCTACCACGACGACGGCTCGGTCACCGTCGGCGCCGAAGCGCGCGAGAACGCCATCGCCCACCCCCGCACAACGATCGCCTCGGCCAAGCGGCTCATGGGGCGCAGCGTCGCCGACGCCGCGGGCGACCTGCCGTACATGAGCGTCGAGCTGGTCGCGGGCGAGCACGACACCGCACGCATCCGCCTGCCGCTCGAGAGCGGCGAGCGGATCGTCTCGCCTCAGGAAGTTGCCGCCGAGGTGCTCAAGGCACTGCGTGCTCGGGCCGAGGCGGTGCTCGGCGTCGACGTCCGGCGCGCGGTCGTGACGGTGCCGGCCTACTTCGATGATGCGCAGCGACAGGCGACGCGCGACGCCGGACGCATCGCCGGGCTCGACGTCGTCCGGATCGTCAACGAGCCGACCGCCGCGGCCCTCGCGTACGGCATCGGCACGGGCGAGCGCACCTCGGGCGACCCCCAGCACGTCGCGGTCTACGACCTCGGCGGCGGGACCTTCGACATCTCCATCCTCCGCCTGACGCCCGCCGAAGCCGATGATTCCGACGATGCGGGCAACGACGCGAGCACGCCCGACTACTTCCAGGTCCTCGCGACCGCCGGCGACACGCGCCTGGGCGGCGACGATGTCGACCACATGCTCATCGCGCTGTTCACCCGCGAGATCCACGACATGCTGGGCGTCGACCGCGACGCCCGCGAGGCGGACATGGGCTCGTTCCCGCCCGAGACGCGGCGGGCGCTCAAGCAGTTTGCCGAGGGCGTGAAGCACGAGCTGTCGGAGCGCGAGGCCGCGAGCGTGCGGATCGACCTTGGCCAGAAGGACGGCCGGCCGCGGGTTTACGAGCGCACGATCACGCGCGACGAGTTCGACGCGATGATCGAGCCCTGGGCCCGCAAGACGCTCGACGCGTGCGCCCGCGCGATGCGTGACGCGAAGCGGGCGCTCGCGGGGGCACCGCTCGACGCGGTCGTGCTCGTGGGCGGGTCGACGCGGGTGCCGCTGGTGCGGCGTGTGGTGGGCGAGTTCTTCGGTATCGAGCCGTACACCGCGCTCGACCCCGACCGCGTGGTGGCGATGGGCGCCGCGGTGCAGGCGGGCGTGCACGGCGGCACGACCTCGGGCTCGCTGCTGCTGGATGTCATCCCGCTGAGCCTGGGCATCGAGACCGCGGGCGGCGCGGTCGCGAAGGTCATCATGCGC
The DNA here is from genome assembly GCA_964415125.1 of uncultured Phycisphaeraceae bacterium. Taxonomy (GTDB): domain Bacteria; phylum Planctomycetota; class Phycisphaerae; order Phycisphaerales; family UBA1924; genus CAYQAD01. Next base: position 2,390 of record CAYQAD010000355.1, read on the forward strand.
AACGCGCCGGTGCCGACGCGCGCCAAGGAGATGTTCTCGACGCAGGTCGACGGGCAGGTCTCGATCAAGCTCAACGTCGTGCAGGGGGAGCGCGAGATGGCGGGCGACTGCCGGAGCCTGGGCGTCTTCGAGCTCTCGGGCATCCCGCCGATGCCGGCCGGCGTGCCGCAGGTGGAAGT
>CAYQAD010000356.1:0-2534 GCA_964415125.1 uncultured Phycisphaeraceae bacterium
CACCAGTTGCTGACCGGCGGTGCCTGCATGAATGCGCCGGGCATGGTGTCGACGGTGCGCACGATCCACGTCGTCGCGGCTGTCGCGATCGCCAGCAGCGGCGCGAGCAGCGATGCGGCGCTAGGCACGAGCACGCCCAGCGCGAGCGCGGTGTAGCCGAGCCACAGCATGACGGTGACGATCGGCGTGACGATGATCGTCGCAAGCACGCCGAACGGGCTGACCACGCCGATGCCCGTCGCGGCGATGGGCGAGGCGACGAGCCACGCGACGAGCGCGACGGTCAGCCCGAGCGTGCACCGCGTGCGCACGCCCCGGGCGAGCGCGAGGCGAGCCGGGAGCGGCGCGCTGGGCCGAGCCGCCCGGCCCCACAGGCGGGCCTGCATGGGCGTGGCAAAGAGGATCAGCCCGCCGGTCACGCCGACGCTGAGCAGAAAGCCGACCGCGGCGAGGTCCATGGGCCGCCAGAGCAGCAGGGCGGTGGCGACGCACGCGAGCACGGCGAGCGGCTCGTAGCGCCGCCCCGCGGCCATGGCGGCGAGCAGCGCGATCGCCATCAGCCCTGCGCGCCACACCGGCGGGCGAACGGGCAGCACGAGCAGGTAGGCCGCGATGAGCGTTGCCGCGATCGCCGGTTCGAGCCACCCGCGATCGCCCGTCAGGCGAACGACGCCCACGACCAGCCCGGCCATCACGACGAGATGGAAGCCGCTGATCGCCAGCACGTGCGACACCCCGACGCGTTGGAACGCGCCGCGGAGTTCGTCGGCGTTGGGATCGGTCTCGCCCAGCAGCATGGCGCGGACGATGCCGCCGCCGGCGCCGGGCGGTGCCGCCCGCTCGAGTGCGGCTTCGGCGCGATCGGCCAGCCAGCCGCGTGCTCGCAGCGCGATCGAGCGAAGGCGGACGCTGCCCGGGACTCGATCGATGCGCGTGGCGAGGGCGGGCGACGTCGCGAGCACGCCGACGCGGTTGCCTTGGGCGGCCCAGCGGGCGGTGTCGGCCTGGCCGGGGTTCAGCCTTGGCGTGCCCGGCTTGAGCAGGCCTCGCACGCGGAGGGTCGCGCCGCGCTGCCACGGGTCGTCGGCGGGCGCGAGCGAGGCGTGGTTCTCGATGGGCATGGCATCCGCCAAGTTGGCGTCGTCTGCGTTCGCGTCGTCCGGCATGATCTGGCCGAGTGTGGCGTAGGCGGTGCCGACCGCGGGTTGCCAGGTGCCGGGTGCGATCTCGACGCGGTGGATGGCCAGTGGCACCGCGCGGTCGAGGCCGAGGCGTGCGAACTCGGCGAGGCTGCCGCGTGCGTCCCGGCGTTCGGGCCGATCGAGCACGACGCCCTCGACGCGCACGGGCACGCCCGCGCGCCACACGTCGGCGTCGGCGGGAAGCCCGAGGACCGTGCGCACGTCGCGCGCGGGTCGCTCGTCGAGGCGGAGCTCGGTCCAGCCGGCGGCGGCGAGCAGGGTCGCGCCGGAGATCGCGAGCATCGACCAGCGTGCGTGCACGACGAGGGCGATCCCGGCGCACGCGGCGGCCAGGCCGAGCAGCGCGGTCGAGTGGATATCCAGATGCCACGAGGCCGCGATGCCCGCCGAGACGAGGGCGAGCAGCGTGAGCGCGGCGCGGGCGGCGACGATGCGGTCCCACGGGCCGCGCTGGTCGCCCAGGGGTTCCCGACTGGCGTCGCGGCTGGCGACCGTGTTCGGGCTGGCGTGGAGCGACGGCCGCATCGGGTCAGCCTCCTCGCGGGGCGAAGTTGCGTCAATGCAAAGGGCGGTTGGTGGGTCGATTGGCGGGTGGGCGTGCGGGTGGGCGTGCGGGTGGGTGTGTAGGTCGGGGTGTGGGTCGTTTGGTGCTTCTTTGGGGTGCAATCGCTCGATCGCGCGATGTGGTGGGGCGGCGGCGGACGCTGCGGGGGTAGGGAATCGGTTGAGACACAGTCTCAGCCTCGATACAGTCGGGCGGGCACGCGTGGGTGCGTGCGGCCGAGAAAGGGTGTGGTTCGATGGGCGACTGTTGTCAGGGCGGCATGGCCAATGAGGCGTGTGCGTCGTCCCGCTGCGCGCTCTCGGAGCTGCGTGTGGGCCAGGGCGGCGCGGTCGCGGCCGGGTCTGCCAACGAGGCGGACCTCGCGGCGTTGCGTGCCCTCGGGCTGGGGCCGAAGGTCAGCCTGGTGGTTCGTCGCCGGGGCTCGCCCTGCATCGTCGAGGTGCGCCGGGCCAACGGTCCCGCGTGCCGGATCGGGCTGACCAGGGCGCTCGCCAAGCGTGTGATGGTCGAGCCGACCGCGCCTGTTGCGCACGCGTCGCTCGCGTAGCTGCCGGTGGACGCCGACCCCGCACAACCCGACGCCACACGAAGCGACGTCGATCCCGCGAGCGAGCCCGCGGTGAAGCGCGTCGTGCTCGTGGGCAATCCCAACGTCGGCAAGACCACGCTCTTCAACCGCCTCTGTGGGCTTCGGCACAAGACCAGTAATTTTCCGGGCACGACCCAGGACGCGCGCACGGGCCACGTCCGCCATGCCGACGCGCACC
>CAYQAD010000357.1:0-2517 GCA_964415125.1 uncultured Phycisphaeraceae bacterium
GGCGCTGATCGAGCCGACAACGCGCTGGCCCTTGGTGACGCGGGCATCGTCCGGGGCGTGCTCGACGAGGCCGACGAACTCGTGGCCCAGCACGCCCTCGTGGGCGATGCGGCCGGTGGCAACGGCGATGTCGGCGGCGCCGATGCCCATGAGGATCGGCCGAATGATCGCGTCGCTCTCGGCGGGGCCTTGCGCCTCGTGGGGTGCGCTCCAGCGGTCGTCGGTGTGGAGCTGGCCGGATTCGATTCGGATGGCGCGCACGCGGCAGGTACTCCCGGTGTTCACGGAGGAGGGGATCGGTTTGTGTGTGTCGGCCGATTGGTCGCTGCGGGATGAAGCGCGGGACTCGCTCGCGGCGGATCAGCCCTCAACGCCGAAGGCCTGCACGGGCGGGAGGCCCACGGGCGTGGACTCGGGCTCGTTGGGAGGTCCGGGAACGAAGGGGAGGTACTCGATGAACTTCTTGTCGCGTTGGAAGACCGGGTAGGTGTACGGCCGGCGGGCGGCGAAGGGGTCTTCGACCGAGTCGTACCAATCGAGCCAGTCACGCCGATCGAAGGCGAAGTCCTGCCCGGTGAGCGTGGACAGGGCGCGGCGGGTGCTGAGGTTGACCGCGAGGGAACGGTCGGCCAGGCCGCCGATGAGCGCCTCGACCACGCGGGGCTCGGCGTACTGCCCGAGCGCGTCGGCGGCGCGGGCGCGGACCTCGGGGTCAGCCTCGGCGGGCACGTCGGGACGCTCCAGGTCGGGCTCGCGCGCCGCGACGAGCAGGTCGTCTATCGCGATGGGGTTGTGCAGGCGCTGGAGGGCGCGGGCGGCCTCGCGGCGGACGAACTCGTCGTCGTCCTGCAGGCGGGCGAGGATCTGCTCGACGTGGCGGGGCTCGCCGTGGTTGGCAAGGCCGCGGGTGGCTGCGGCGCGGACGTTGGAGTCGGGGTCGTCGATGTGGTCCTCGTAGAGCTCGACGTAGACGGGCTCGCCGCCGAAGGTCGCGTTCGCAAGCAACAGCGTGCCGCGGTAGCGGAGGTCGGGGTTGTAGGGATCGGTGGCCCAGGTCGCCGCTTCGGTGGGCGTGGGCGGGCTGAAGGCGGCGAGGAGGCTGTCCGAGCCGCGGGCGCCCTCGAGCGCCTCGCAGGCCGGGAGCGCGCACGCGGTCGCGAGAAGCGCGACGGTGCGCACAGCGGGCGAGATCGATCGGCGGGACACCATCTTGCGGGGAGTGTAGTGCCAGCGGGCGGGAGCGGTGGTCGCGATGTCGTACGCTCGGGGCATGCGAGAAGTGCTCAAGGTGGTGTGTCGGCGCTCGAAGGACCGTGCCCGCGGCGCGGGCGGGGCGATGGACGGGACGATGGACGGGGCGATGCATGGGGCGGTGTGCGGCGTAATGGCGGTGGTGGTGGCCGGCGCGATTGGCGGGTGCGGGCCCGCAACGCCAAGCGCGCCGCCCGCGGTGCTGATTTCCGAGCCGGGCGAAGTGGGCACGGCGGGCACGGGCGGCATGGCGGCGGTCGCGGGCGAGGCGATCTATCCGGCGGGGCCCGCGGTCTTTCGCGGCACGCGCATCGACGAACGCGAGCCGGGCGCGGCTGGCGTGCCGATCGAGCTCCGGCGCAGCGCCGATGACGCGTCGGGCGTGTTCACCGACACGCTCGTGGTCTTCGAGCCGGACCCCGCCGACGCGGTCGAGGCCGAGGACGGGCGGCTGGTGCGCACGAACCGCTTCCGGCGAACGGTCGGGGGCGCGGTCGAGCTCATCGAGACGACCAACCACGAGCGGATGTCGACCGCGGCGTACGAGCCGCCGCTTCTTGGCGCGGGGGCTGCGGGCGTGGACGGCGCGGGGGTGGCGACGACCAGCGACGTCTCGATCGATGGCGAGCGGGCGGGCACCGCGGCGATGCGCGTGGTGTACGTGGGCGACGAGATGGTGGAGGTCGGCGGCGAGGCGGTGCGTGCGGCGCGGCTCGAGACGACGTTTGTCCTTCGGCCGAGGCCCGCGGTGCGGGTCGAGCGGAGCTTCGTGCGGTGGATCGTTGGGCGGGCGACGGCCTCGCCGAGGACGGTCCGGGAGCGCACGCACGAGGTGATTCGCGCTGGTCCGATCACGGTGAGCGATCGGCGTTTTGTCGACGTGTGGGAGTGAGGCGTGGGTTTCGGCGCGACTAGCTGCCGAGCGACTCGGCGGGCGGGCGCATCGAGACGGGCGGGCTGAGCAGCTCGTTGAGCACGATCGCGCGGCGGAGGGCGTCTCGGCTTCGCATGTCCTGGGCGATGGTGGTCGCGGCGAGCGGATCGGCGACGCGCGCGACGACCTTGGGGCCGGCAACTCGGCTGCGCCGGGGCGCTTCGCGGACCTGCTCGCCGCGGCGGATGGCGGCCTGGTTGGCGAGGGCGAGGGCGTCGCTCGCGGCGTCGGCGGCGATCTGCAGATCGCGGGCGGTCTGCCGCTTGGGCGACATGCTCTCCGAGCGCGGGCGGGCCGATTCGGCCGGTCGCGCTTGCTCGCGGCGCTGGGCT
>CAYQAD010000358.1:0-2516 GCA_964415125.1 uncultured Phycisphaeraceae bacterium
CCCGCCGCCCCGGAAGAAGAACTGGAATCTGCCATAGGTCTACGCTCCGTCGCTGGTCTCAAAGTCGCGGCTCAACACACGCTGATGCGGCGACCGATGATATGGCCTCTCGCACATCGATCTGCCCCCCTCGGAGGCACGCGCTATGGATTCCTCGACCCTCAATCGCATCTCCCCGGCCGTGCTGATCCGATGCTGCGTCGGCGGCGTGCTCATGGGGCTTGCCAACCTCGTCCCGGGGATCTCGGGCGGCACGATGCTGCTCGCCGCTGGTGTGTACCCCAGGTTCATCAACGCGATCAGCGAGGTCACGCGTTTCCGCCTCAAGATCGGGCCGATCGTCATTCTCGGCACGGTTGTCGCCGCGGCGCTGCTCGCGATCGTGCTCGGCGCGGGAGCGCTCAAGGACTTCGTCGTCAACCAGCGCTGGGCCGCGTACTCGCTGTTCATCGGCCTCACACTCGGCGGCGTGCCGGCACTCTGGGGCCTTATCCGCACATCAAAGGACACCCGACCGATGGCGGCGGTCTGGATCGCCGCGGTCGTCGGCTTCGCCGCGATGGCGGCGCTGGCGATCGCCCAGCAATCGGGCCTCGGCGCCGGAGGCGGCGGCGGGTCGAACGTCGTCATGCTTGGGCTCGCGGGCGTGGCCGGCGCCTCGGCGATGATCCTGCCGGGCGTGTCGGGCGGATACCTGCTGCTCGTGCTGGGGCAGTACGTGCCGGTTCTCAGCGCGATCGACTCGGCAAAGGACGCGGTCCGCGCGGGCGACTACGCGGCTGCCCTGTCGCCGACGCTGACGGTCTTCGTGCCCGTGGGCATCGGCGTGGTGGTGGGTGTCGCGGTGGTCAGCAATCTGCTGCGCGTGATGCTCGCGCGATTCGAGAAGCCCACGCTGGGCATGCTGCTCGGGCTCTTGCTCGGCGCGATCGTCGGGCTTTGGCCCTTCCAGCAGGGCGTGATGCCCGAGGTCGGGTCGACGGTCAAGGGCGAGGTCGTCACCGCCGAGTCGCGGTCGCAGATCGATGCCGAGGACTGGCCGATCGCCTACTTCACGCCGACCGGCGCGCAGGTCGGCGGCGCGGTCGGGCTCATGGTGCTGGGGCTTGGTGTCACGCTGGGCGTCTCGTGGCTTGGGCGCGAGAAGCCGGCGCGGGGTCAGGCGTCGGGCTGAGCGGCGCGCGACCAGCCGCCGAGCTTGGTCGCGTTGCGCCGCGATAGCGCGAACGCCATGAGAGCAAACCCTGCGACGACCATCGCGATGCTCAGCCACTGGCCGCGCGACAAGCCGGCGACGAGCTGCGTCGCGAGATGATCATCGGGCAGGCGCCAGTGCTCGGTCGCGATGCGCAGCACGCCGTAGGTCACCAGCCACACGCCGCCGATCACGCCGGGCTTGCGAGGACGGCGCCACACGATCCAGACCACCGTCATGAGCACGAGGCCCTCAGCGAACGCCTGATAGAGCTGGCTCGGATGCCGCGCCGAGAGCATCGGCTCGAGACGCTCGGCGATGCCGGGCACGCCGTTCTGCACCGCCTCGACCACCGCCCGGTACCCCTCGCCCCACGTCGTCGCCTGGGGCGCGACATCGCGGATGAGCGTGGTGAGCGCCAGGTCCTGCTCGGCGGTTAGCGCGGGGGCGTGGCCCGTCAGATGCTCCTGCGGGAAGCGCACGGCCCAAGCGGGCGCGGGCTCACCGGGCCCGGCGACGGCCTTGCCCAACAGCTCGCCGTTGACGAAGTTCGCCAGGCGACCGAGCCCGAGCCCGAGCGGCGCGATGGCGGCCATGGTGTCCATCACGTGCAAGGGCGGGCATCGACCGACGCGGGCACCCGAGTCGTCCTTCCAGCCCCGGCTGATGAGAGCCGCGGCGATGATCGTGCCGATGATGCCGCCGTGCGACGCCATGCCGCCCCGGTTGAGCTGCACCACGCCCCACCACGGCGGGGTCGATGAGAACGACCACAACAGCGTCGGCTCGTAGAACGCGATGTACCCGAGCCGCCCCCCCACCACCGCACCGATCGCGAGGGTGATGATCGCGTCGAAGCATCGCTCGCGCGGGATCCGCGTCATGCCGCGATCCGCCATCCATCGCAAAATGAGGTACGCGACCGCGACGCCCGCGACGTAGGAAAGCCCGTACCAGCGAAGGCCGTAGCCCGGCGAGACCTCGACGAGGTACGGGCTCAGGTCGTGCACCCAGGCTGCGAGCGTGTGCGTGGTCACGAGGCGTCGATCCCGAAGAAGCGGGCCGTGTTCGCGTTGATCGCGGCGTGGAAGTCGTCCCACGCCTCGCCCCGGAGTTCGGCGAGGAACCGCGCGGTGTGCGCGACGAAGGCGGGCTCGCACGGTCGCGTGCCACGCACCGGCTCGGGGCTCAGATACGGCGCGTCGGTCTCCACCATGATCCGATCGGTCGGCACGAGCTTGGCAGCCTCGCGCACCTCGGGCGCGTTCCGATACGTCACCACGCCCGTGAAGCTCACCATCGCGCCGAAGTCCAGGCACTG
>CAYQAD010000359.1:0-2511 GCA_964415125.1 uncultured Phycisphaeraceae bacterium
CCCACGCGAGCCCCTGTTTCTCCGCCTCGCCGAGACCATCGCCCGCCACAGCCTGCCCATCGAGCCCTTCGACCGCCTGCTCGACGCCTTCGACCAAGACCAGCGGGTCACGCGCTACGACACCTGGGATCAGCTCGTCGACTACGCCACCCGCAGCGCCGATCCGGTCGGCCGGCTCGTGCTCCTGCTCGCCGGCTGCGACGTCGACCCCGTGGACCAATCCTCCGAACTCGCCCGCAAGAGTGACGCGATCTGCACCGCCCTCCAGCTGGTGAACTTCTGGCAGGACGTCCGCCGAGATCTCGTCGAGCGCGACCGCATCTACCTCCCCGCGGCCGACACCGGCCTCACCGCCGACTGGCTGCGCGCCCACCTCGACAATCCATCCGCCGAAGCCGGCACGCGATACCGCGAAGCGCTGCAGCCCTTGGTCGAACGGACCCGCGCGCTGATCGCCGACGGCACCGATCTGCCCCGCCTCGTGCCCAAGGACATCGCCGCGCCGATCTGGCTGTTCGTCGAGGCCGCCCGCCGCACCGCGAGCGCGATCGAGCGAGTGGACCACGCGACGCTCTGGCACCGCCCGACCGTCGGCACGCCCGCCCGCATCGCGATGCTCGCCGGCGCGACGCGCGTCCGGCTCTTCGGCGGGCCCGCCACATCCCCGGCAGCGGGAGCGCCCCCGCATGGCTGAGGTTGCGCGTTCACGCCAGCTCGACGAGTCCTTTGCCGAGTGCCGCGCCATCGCGCGGCGCGCTGGCGGCTCGTTCGCCGCGGGCATGCGCCTCTGCCCGGGACACCGCCGAGAGGCGATGCTCGTCGTCTACGCCTGGACCCGCACCGCCGACGACCTCGCCGACGAGCCCGGCCGCGACGCCGCCACGCGCCGGGCGGACCTCGCCGAGTACCGCGAGCACACGATCGCCGCCCTCGCCGGCGACCCCGCGCCCGCGGGCATCTGGCCGGCCGTCTCCGCGACCGCCCTCCGCTACGAGCTCGACCCGCGCTGGTGCACCGACCTGCTCGCGGGCGTCGAGTCCGACGTCGAGCCCCGCCAGCCCGAGACGCTCGACGACCTGCTCGAGTACTGCCGCCGCGTCGCCTCGACGGTCGGCCTGATGTGCGTGCGCATCTGGGGCACCGTCGGCTCGCGCCCATGGTCCGAGATCGAGCACCTCGCGATCCGCCGGGGCCACGCCCTGCAACTCACCAACATCGTCCGCGATCTCGGCGACGACATGCGCGACGCCCCGCCGCGCACCTACATGCCCGCCGAGGTCCTCCGCGCCGCAAGCATCACCGCCGATGAACTTGCCGCCTGGTCCTCGCCCGAGCGATGCGCCGAAGCGGTGGGGGCCCTTACGACAGAAGCGGCCCGCGCGTACCAAGACTCGGCGCCGCTCGCCCGCCTGGTCGACCCCGCCTGCGTGCCCGTGCTCGAGGCGATGTCGAGCGTCTACGCCCGCTACCTCGACGCGCTCACGCGCGATCCCAGTCGTGCGGTGCTCGGCCCGCGCGTGCGTCTCAGCAAGGCCCAGCGGGCCGTCATCGCCGGCCGGGCGTGGGTCGCCGCACGCACCGGCCTCGCCGGGAGCGCGACGCCGTGAGCATCCATCGCCCCGACGTGCTCATCCTCGGCGGGGGCCTCGCCGGCCTTGCCGCCGCCCTCCGCCTCGCCGAGGCCGGCGCACGCGTCGAGGTCGTCGAGACCCGCAAGAAGCTCGGCGGCCGGGCCACCTCCTTCGTCGACCCACGCACCGGCGAAACGCTCGACAACTGCCAGCACGTCGCCATGGGGTGCTGCACCAACTACCTCGACTTCTGCGACGCGCTCGGCGCTCGCGACCTCATGCAGTGGACGACAGCCCTCAACTTCATCGAGACCGGCGGCCGGCGCAGCACGATCCGCCCCGGCCCCCTCCCCGCGCCCCTGCACGTCGCCGACTCCTTCGCACTCGCCCCGATGCTCACGCTCGCCGAGAAATCAGCGGTCGCCCGGGCCATGCTCGCGATCACCCTCGCCGACCCCGACGCGCACACCCGCCAAACCTTCGCCGACTGGCTCGCCGAGCACGATCAGCCCGCCCGCGTGCTCGCCCGGTTCTGGGAGCCGGTCGTCGTCAGCGCCTGCAACCTCTCGCTCGACCGCGTCGCGGCGAGCGTCGCGCTGCACGTCTTTCGCGAGGGGTTCCTGCTCGGCACACGCGCGATGGCGGTCGCCGTCAGCGCTGTCCCGCTGGTCCGCCTGTACGACCCCGCCGAAGAAGCCCTCCTCGCCGCCGGCGGCTCGCTCCGCCTCGGCGCGGGCGTCACCCGCTTCGGCACCGATTTCGCCGAGTTGAGCGACGGCACGCGCATCGAGGCCGGCGCCGTCCTCTGTGCAGTCCCCTTTGAGCGTGCCCTCGCCGCCGTCGACGAAGACGCCCGCGACGATCGCTTCACCGGCATCGCCCATCTCGAGCACAGCCCCATCCTCGGCGTGCACCTCGAGTTCGACCGCCCGGTGCTCGA
>CAYQAD010000360.1:0-2508 GCA_964415125.1 uncultured Phycisphaeraceae bacterium
CAACCACCCGCCCATCGACCCCCCAACCCCCGACGGCTCGCCGCCCCGCCAGACCCCAGAACAACGCGCCTACGGCAACGACGCCCACGGCTTCGGCACCTTCCCGGGTCAATACAGCATGGCCCTCCTCACCAAACCCGGATACACCATCCTCCGCGACCAGATCCGCACCTACCGCCTCTTCAAATGGTCCGACCTGCCCGGCGCGACCAACCCCACCAACCCCGACGGCTCCCCGTGGTACAGCCCCGACGAATGGGCCGACCTCCGCCTCTCCTCCAAAACCCACGCCGTCATCCCGGTCCGAACGCCCAACAACGCCATCATCCACTGCGTCGTCTCGCACCCCACGCCCCCCGCCTTCGACGGCCCCGAGCAACGCAACAAGCACCGCAACCGAGACGAGATCCGCCTCCTCCGCGCCATCATCGACAACGAACCCTGGCTCACCGACGACGCCGGCAACCCGGGCGGGCTCGCGCTCGACACCCACGCCGTCATCCTCGGCGACCTCAACGCCGATCCCGAAGACGGCTCGTCCATCGGCGATCTCATCGCCCACCTCCTCGCTTCGCCGCGCATGGCGCCCGACCCCGCGCCAACCTCCGACATCCCCATCGACCGCCTCGACCCGTGGGACACCGCGACCTTCCGCCTCCGCGTCGACTACGTCCTGCTAACAACGGACCTCGAAGTGACCAACACCGCCGTCTGGCGCCCCGCCCCCGACGCCGATTTCGCAAACCCCTCCGACCACTTTCCGGTCTACGCGGACATCGTGCTGCCGCACGCGAACTGACCCCGCGCGACCTATCATCTCTTTGTGTCGCAGACCGGCCCCGCAGACACCGCGATCGCAACCGCCCAGCCCGCCAGAGCGGGCCTGCTTGCCGCGTGCGTCGAATGCATCAAGCCAGGCATCACCCGCCTCGTCACCATCACCGCGCTCGTCGGGCTCCTGCTCGCCGGGCTCAACGCGGGCGACCTGACCCTCGCCGATTGGGTCCGCCTCACGCTCGGCGTCACCGCCGGCACCGCCCTCGCCTCCGGAGGCGCCAACGCCCTGAACATGTGGTACGAGTCCGACCGCGACGCCCGCATGGGACGCACCGCCGGACGGCCCATCCCCTCCGAACGACTCTCCTCCACCTTTGTCTTCTGGTACGGCTTGACGATCCTCGTGCTCGGCACGGTCATCGTCCACTTCACATGCGGCGTCATGCCAGCCCACGTCGTCCACGCCGCCGCCGGCTCATACATCATCCTCTACACCCCGCTCAAACCCATCACCATCTGGAACACCCTCGTCGGCGCAATCCCCGGCGCGCTCCCGACCATGATCGGCACCGCCGCCGTCTCCGACGCCGTCGGCTTCGCCAAACTCGCCGACCCCATCGGCCTGTCCCTCTTCGCACTCATGATGGTCTGGCAGATCCCCCACTTCCTCGCCATCGCATGGATGTGCAAGTCCGACTACGAAAAGGGCGGCTTCCGCATGCTCCCCGTCGTCGACCCCACCGGACGCATCACCGCGATCATCATGGTCGCCACCGCCGTCCTGCTCATCCCGGTCTCCGCGAGCATCGTCTGGGTCATTCCCGACCTGCTCGGCTGGCCCACGCTCGCCGCGTGCATCATCCTCGGGCTCATGCTCGTCGCGCTCTGCGTCCGCGTCGCGGCCTTCCCCACCGAGAAGATCGCCCGCAAAGCCTTCATCGGCTCGATCATCCAACTCCCCGTGCTGCTGATGGTCATGGTCGCCGAAGCCCTCATCCGCACCGCGATCGCCTGACCCATGCCCGCGATCGACCTGGCCAACATCACCGCGACCTACCCCGGCAACACCACGCCCGCGCTCAGCGGCGTCTCACTCCAAGCCGACAACGAGACCGTCGCCCTCCTCGGCCCCAACGGCTCGGGCAAATCCACCCTCATGCGCGTCCTCACCGGGCTCCACACACCCGACGCGGGCAACCTCATCGCGCCGACGAACCGCGCTGATCTCTCCGTCGTCTTCCAAACCCCCGCCGTCGATGAACTCCTGACCGTCCGCGAGAACCTCACCCTCGCTGGAGCCCTCCACGCCATCAACAAGCCGGCCGCCAACCAACGAATCCAAGCACTCACCGCCCAACTCGAGCTCACCGACATCCTGCACACCCGCTGCGCCAAACTCTCCGGCGGGCAACGCCGCCGCGCCGACCTCGCCCGCGCCCTCATGCCCAGCCCCAAAGTCCTCGTCCTCGACGAACCAACCACCGGGCTCGACATCGACGCCCGCGCCCGCTTCTGGCAGACCCTCGACGCGATCCGCGCCGACGAGCGCATCACCATCCTCGCCGCCACCCACCTCGCCGAAGAAGCCGAACGCTGCGACCGCGCTGTCCTCCTCAAGCAAGGCCGCCTCATCGCCGAGGGCAACCCCGACCAACTCCGCGAACCGCTCGGCGACCGATCCGCCCGCGTCGACCTCCGCCCCGGACGCGATCCCCAGCCCCCCCGCGATTG
>CAYQAD010000361.1:0-2506 GCA_964415125.1 uncultured Phycisphaeraceae bacterium
CCCGGCGTGCCCGTGGCCGGACTCGATCACGTCGGGATAGAGCGTGCCCTGGGCGAGAAACTTCACGTGGTCGATCGTCTTCGCGGCTTCCTTGAAGACGTCGATGAAGCGATGCCCGATGCGACGACGCTTCTCCTGCGGATCGCTGATGCCCGCGAGGTCCCCGAGGAAATCATCAGCAGCGTCGACGGTGCGGAGGTCGATCTTGAAGTGGTCGCGGAACGTCGTCTCGACAAGCCCGCGCTCGTTCTTCCGGAGCAGGCCGTTGTCCACGAAAACGCAGGTTAGTTGATCGCCGATCGCCTTGTGGATGAGTGCCGCGGCGACGGCCGAGTCCACGCCGCCCGAGAGGCCGCAGATCACGTGCGCATCGCCCACTTGCTCACGAACGCGCTGGGCGGCGGTCTCGGCGAAGTCGCTCATGCGCCACGAGTCCTGGCAGCCGCAGACCTCGTAGAGGAAGTTCTGCAGCATGTCGCGGCCGTGGGGCGTGTGCGTCACTTCCGGGTGGAACTGCACGCCGAAAAATCGCACGCCGTCCCGCTCGAGTTTGACGCTCGCGTACGGGCAGTTCGGTGTCGACGCGATCGCCTCGAATCCGGCCTGGCTGAGGTCGGAAATCTGGTCACCGTGTGACATCCAGACGGTCGTGGTGGTGGGGATTGCTTTGAAGAGCGGGCCCGGCGCAGCGATGCCCAGCGACGCGCGGCCGAACTCGCGATGGTCCGCCCGCGCGACCGTGGCGCCCATCAGGTGGCACGCCAGCTGCATGCCGTAGCAGATGCCGAGCACCGGCACGCCAAGGCGGAAGATGTCGGGATCGCAGGTGGGGGCGCCCTCCTCGTCGACAGAGGACGGGCCGCCGGAGAGGATGATGCCCTTGGGCTTCATCGCCTGGAGCTCGGCGGGCGTGATGTCGGGGCTGACGAGCACGGAGAAAGCGCCGGCCTCGCGCACCCGGCGCGCGATGAGCTGGGCGGTCTGCGAGCCGAAGTCCAGCACGGGCACGACCTCGTGGTGCGGCAGGGCGGGGCTCGTTGGGCGTGTGGGCGAGGCCATGGGGGAGCGTTCCTCGAGGTATCGCGGGTGATGAGATCGCGGGGAAGGGGAAGCCTACGCCGGACGGTTTTGGGCGTCGACGCGCCCGCCCGAGAGCGTTTGGTTACGATCCGGCCCGTGGAAGAATCTTCGCCCAGTCTTGCACGCCGGCATACGGCAGTTCCGGTCATCGCGGCCCAGCTGATGCTGGTCGCTCTTGTCGGTTGCCGACCCGGGCAGGTGGCGGGCTTCGACTCGCCGCAGCCGGCCGCGCGGATCGATGCGATTCTTGAGGCGGCCCGCTCGGGCGACCGGTCGGCAATCCCCGACCTGATCGTTATGCTGGACGCGGACGATCCACTGACCCGCCTGCTTTCGATCCAAACGCTCGAAGACCTGACTGGGCAGACGCTCGGCTATGAGCACGACGCCCCAGAGTTCGAGCGATCCGAGGCCGTTGGCCGATGGGTGCGGTGGTACGAGTCGGAGATCAGGGCCTGACGGACCAGGCCGGGTGGCAACCGAGGTGCAATGGACACACAGGCCCACATCAAGCTCGAACTCCTGAGCAACCCGCTCTACCTCGCGGGGGCCCGCGAGTTGGTCGCTTCGGTCGCGCGGCGGCTCGGTTTCAGCGAGATCAGCTGCGCCCAGATCGCCCTCGCTGTCGACGAGGCCTTGTGCAACGTGATTCGCCACGGGTACGACGGCGACCAGAGCCGTCCGATCTGGATCTCGATCTGGCCCATCGCCGAGCAAGGCACGAGCGCGAAGCCTGGCGGCCCGGGCGACGGCGAGCCGGGCCTTCGGCTGGTGATCGAGGACGAGGCGCCGCACGTCGATCCCGAGCACATGAAGGGCCGCGACCTCGACGACATCCGCCCCGGCGGGCTCGGCGTGCACATCATCCGCGAGGTGATGGACGACGTTGCCTACGAGCAACGAACGCCGAAGGGCATGCGGCTGACGCTCACAAAGGTGGGCGACGTCCAGCCGAGCGGCGACATCAACGAACACGCGGGCAATGATTCCTGATCCGACCCCATCGCGGGACGCAACACGCCGAATGCCACACCGGGCTCCCTTCGGCACACACAAAGACACGAGGCAGGCACATGGCAGGGCACGGAGCAGTTGAGACAACGACGCAGGACGGCGCGGTGATCGTGTCGCCCACCGGTGATGTGGACATGAGCTGCTCGCCGAAGCTCCGCGAGTCGCTGCGTGCGGCGCAGGATGGCTCGCCCGATCGTCTCGTGGTCAACCTCTCGAGCGTTGAGTACATGGACAGCTCCGGCTTGGCGACGCTCGTCGAGGCGATGAAGAACGCGAAGGGCGCAAAGACGCGTCTGGTGCTCGCGGGCATGAACCCGAAGGTCAAGGCGATCTTCGAGATCGCCAGGCTGCACCAGTACTTCCTGATCGTGGACTCGCTCGACGACGCGATGAACGCCTGACCGACCGGACC
>CAYQAD010000362.1:0-2482 GCA_964415125.1 uncultured Phycisphaeraceae bacterium
GGCCGGGCGGTTTCTTTGCGCCTGCCGAGGGCTCGGGTGAGCCACCCAAAGCGGCACGGGGTCGGCAAAACGGCTGGTTCCGATAGAAACCCGTGGCATGGTGTCAGCCCCACGGGTCCGAGCCGGCAAGGCGCCGGCCGGGCTGAACTCCAGAGAGGGAACCATCATGCCAACCGTGAACCAGACTCGGTCGCCCCGTGCCCGCTCGGGCCGCACCCTGCTCGCCGCTGCAATGCTCATGGCGGCCGCGGGCACATCGTCGGCCCAAGCCGTCCGCCTCGAGGCGGGCGCGCGAGCGTTCGGCCAGGACTTCGATGGCGGCAACGTCGGGCTGCCGCAGATCACCACCTTTGCACAGTCCGGCGGGCAGGTCATTCGGTCCAACAGCGTCGACGGCGACTTCGTCGTCAACAGCAGCGTCAACGTCTTCACGCGCTACGGCTTCGGCCGGGTCGACGCCTCCATGAACGCCTCGCTCACCCCGCCCCCGGGCAACCCCAACCGCGACATCATCCTGGGGGGGATGTCCAGCGCCTCGACGGGCTTCGGCGACCGCGTCTCGTTCTCGTGGGCCGAGGGCTTCGACAACACCCAGCCGATCAACGTCACGTTCTTCGGCCGGGCCGAGCTCCCCTCGGGCGATGCGATCGTCATCAACCCCAGCACCGGTTTCCGCTTCGACGGGCGTTTCGGCCTGAGCCCGCGCAGCGGCGTCATCAGCGAGGGGCCCGACATGAGCTTCTCGCAGAGCCTGACCAACATCGCCGTCGACGGGCTCACCGAGACCTCCGACTGGGTGCTCAGCGACGGCGGCGAGATGAGCATCAGCGGCGCGTTCGCGGTCGTCACGGACCTTGCCACATCCGTGCTCGTGAGCAACCCTGCCAACAGCGTGCCCTCCACGAGCGTGGCTGCCACGGCGATCTGGCAGTTCTACCTCGAGGTCCCCGAGGGTGTCGAGGTGCTCGCCGAGTCGGGGCACGACTACTCGCTGATCGTCGTCCCGGCCGCGCCCAGCGCCGCGCTGCTTGGGCTCGGCGCGCTCGTCGCGACGCGCCGCCGCCGAGGCTGAGCACAGATCACACGCGCAAAGCAAACGCCGCCCCGTGCAGCAGCGCGGGGCGGCGTTGTTCTTGCTTCGATCAAACCTTGCTTCGATCAAACCTCGCTTCGATTGAACGCGTCCCAGCGCGCTGGGCCGGCGACGTTTGTCGCCGGGCTCGCGTTGAGCCGCGGGCTTCTGGAGCCCTAGTCCTCGTCGCTGCTCGGGTCCATCATCTGGGGTGCGCCGGTCTGGCTGGCCATCTCGAGCTCGACGTCGATCTTCTGGCGGATGTCTTCGAAGACGTCCTCGGGGTTGCCGCCGACCCACGTCTCGATGATGCCGCCGAAGGTGTCGATGAGGATGTACGTCGGGTAGCCCTTGACGTCCATCTGCTTGGCGACGTCGTCGGCGTCGAGCAGCAGCGTGTAGCCCAGCTCGTTCTCGGCGAAGTAGTCGATCGGTGCCTGGCGAGTGCGCTCGCGGCAGGCGAGGCCGAAGATGCGCACGTCCTTGTCGACGTAGTCCTCGTGCAGCTTCTGGAGGTAGGGCGTGGCCTTCTTGCACGGCAGGCACCAGGTGCCCCAGAAGTCGAGCAGCACGATCTGCCCGCGGTACTCGCTCAGCGCCACCGAGATGCCATCGGGGTCGAGCAGCGAGAAGTCCATCGCCTGCTTGCGGACGTTTCGGCCCGTGTTGATGGTCCGCTCGGTCTCGAGCAGCCGGGTGTCCTCGAGCGGCTTGATCTCGATGGGCGTGGGGCTCGCGACCTCCTTGAGCGTGTAGCCCGCCGGCTGGTCGACCTGGAACGACACGGGGCTCAGCCGGGGGTTCGCCTCAACACCCGAGAAGGTGCGCTCGATCGTGCCCTGCACGGGCCCGGTCTCGAAGACGTTGGCGTGCTTGCGGGGCAGGTTGTCCTCGCGGGCGATGAACCAGCGGACGGTGCTCATGCCGTTGGCGTGCGTGACCTTGACGACGTCGCACATCACGCCGCCGACCTCGACGGGCTCCTCGAGGACCATCTTCGAGCCGCGGAGGTCTTCCTCGAACGCCTTGGCGGTCACGAGCTCGGCGGGGACGGCTGCCGTCGCGATCGTGAACGCGCTGCCGCTGCCCTTCGGGGCGGCGTTGAGCACCTTCTCGGTGTGGTCGATCCACGTCACGCGCCGCTGCTCGGGGTCCCACGCCGCGTCGAAGGACGTCGGCTCCTTCTGCCCGGGCATCGCACCCGAGCCCGTCACGCGGTGCAGCCAGAACCCGCGGTTGTTCGGATCACGGAGCATGATCAGGGAGGCGTCGACCTTGGGCGACGCCATCGCGCCGATCGCGCCGGTGCCGGCGACCGAGACCTCGGCCGCCATCGAGTCCAGGGCACGCCACGCGTCGCGGGCCTCCTCGATGATCGCGCGGGCCTCGGGATCGACCTGCGCCGACGCG
>CAYQAD010000363.1:0-2480 GCA_964415125.1 uncultured Phycisphaeraceae bacterium
GCCCGCTCGTGCAGCGCATGCTGATCGACAATCACCACGCCCGCCTCGTCCTGCGTGATCACGTACGAGTTGTGCACCTGCAACGTGCCACGCGCCGGCTTCGCCTCGATCGAGGGCGCCGCCGAGCCCACAGCCGACTCATCCGGCGACGCCGCCCCAGGCAAATCGCCCGACGCGTCGGGCGGGCCGGGCGCCTCGACCCCCGCGTCCGCCGTCGATGGCGCCCCAGCGACCGCCGCGGCACGCACGCTGTCGAAGTCCATCGCGCCGCCCGTCCGGGCCGGCACCGTCCGCGTGAAGAACGACGCGAACCGCTCGGCGTCCATCGGGTCCGCGGGCCGAGTCGGCATCGGCAGCACCGGCTCGCCCAGCTGCCCGCGATCACCCTCCCGCGCCGCCCTCGGCACAAACGTCGGCGTGAGGTCCACCTCCCGCAGCCGATCACGCACCGCACGCAGCACCGTCTGGTGCACCATCGACGAATCGCGGAACCGCACCTCGGTCTTGCCGGGATGCACGTTCACATCCACGCCCTCGGGCGACATCTCGATCATCAGCACGCACGTCGGGTGCTTGGTCGGCTCGATCAGCCCGCGGTACGCCTCCTTGATCGCGTGCTGGATCGTCTTGTCCCGGATCAGCCGTCCGTTCAAGAACACATGCTGGTGCTTGTTCGTCCCCCGCGCAACCGCCGGCAACCCCGCAAGCCCCCAGAGCGTCATCCCCCGCGCATCATCGAAGCGATCCGCCGAGACCTCGAGCAACTGCCCCTCGAGCTCGCGCCCGACCACCGCGAGCACCCGCTCGCGGGGCGACTGCCCGCCCGGCACATCCAGCGCCACACGCCCGTCGGCCGTCACGCGGAACGCGATCGCCGGGTGCGCCATCGCCAGCGCCCGCGCGACCTCCACGCACCGCGCCTGCTCCGTCGTCGGCGTCCGCAAAAACTTCCGCCGGGCCGGCGTGTTGAAGAACAGATTCCGCGCCGACACGCTCGTGCCGATCGGACCCGCGCTCGGCACCGGCTCCCGCACCACATCGCCCTCGGCCTCGAGCACCATCGCGCCATCGCCGTCCGCCGTTCGGCTCTGCACACGCAGCCGCGACACGCTCGAGATCGACGCGAGCGCCTCGCCCCGGAACCCCATCGTCGCGATCCTGTCCAGATCCTCCGCCGCCCGCACCTTGCTCGTCGCGTGCGGTGCCACGGCCAGCGGCAAGTCGCCGGGCTGAATCCCCCGGCCGTCGTCGGTCACGCGGATCAGCTCGATCCCGCCCGACTCCAGCTCGATCGTGATCCGCGTCGACCCCGCGTCCAGCGCGTTCTCGACGAGCTCCTTCACCACCGACGCCGGCCGATCGACCACCTCGCCCGCCGCGATCTGGTTCACCACAAGCGTCGGCAACCGCTCGATGCGTGCGACAGAACCAGACGGCGCGGATGGAACGGGATGGCCCGGCATTCGGGCATTCTACGGCCCGGCGCACGCCCCCGAACGTCGCCCACACCCCCGATACACTCCGCCCATGGCCGACACCATCTTCAGCAAGATCATCGCCGGCGACATCCCCTGCCACCGTGTCTACGAGGACGAGCACACCCTCGCCTTCCTCGACATCGGCCCGCTCAGCCGAGGCCACACCCTGCTGATCCCCAAAGAGCCCGCCGAGACGCTCGACCAGCTCTCCGACGACGCGGCGGCCGCCCTCGGCCGCGTCCTGCCCCGCATCACCCGCGCCGTGCTCGCCGCCACCGGTGCCACCGCCTGCAACATCCTCCAAAACAACGGCCCCGCCGCGGGCCAGGAAGTCATGCACGTCCACTTCCACATCATCCCCAAGTTCCAAGACCGCCAAGACCACGCCGAGGGCACGGGCCTGCACAAGCAATGGACGCCGGGCCCCACCCCCGAAGACGCCGCCGAACTCGCCGAAGCGATCGCAAACGCGATCGGCTAGGCCATCGCGCTAGCGCACGGCGTCGAAGTCCAGCCCAACGTCCAGCGCCCGCGCCCCGTGCGTGATCGATCCGATGCTGATCCGATCCACGCCCGTCCGCGCGATCTCGCCGATCGTCTCCAGCGTCACGCCGCCCGACGCCTCGAGCCGTATCTCCGGCCGGGTCCGGTCGCGCACGCCCACCGCCTCGCGCAGCTGATCGGGCGTCATGTTGTCCAGCAGCACGATGTCGATCGCGCCCTCGGGCATCGCCAGCACGTCGCGAAGCTGCACGAGCGAGTCCACCTCGACCTCGACGAACATCAACTCGCGCCCATCCCGCACCGTCGCCAGCGCCGGCCCGAGCCGTTTGGCAAGATCGCCCACGCCCGCCACATGGTTGTCCTTCACGAGCACCGCATCGTAAAGCCCGGCGCGGTGAAGCCGCGCCCCGCCGCAGCGCGCCGCGTAGATCTCGATCAGCCGAGCCCCGGGCGTGGTCTTCCGCGTGTGGTACACGCCCACGCCCCGCGTGTCCTCCC
>CAYQAD010000364.1:0-2474 GCA_964415125.1 uncultured Phycisphaeraceae bacterium
CGAAGTCGATGATGTTGTCTTCGTTGGCGAGGTAGTCAACCATCGAGTCGCAGCAGTGCTTCATCGATGCCTACCCACGATGCTTGCCTAGCAACGCATGCGCTAATACAGCCAGAGTAAGACACCCGTCGCCAGGCACTCGCAGCATCACGGCGTCTCCAGCATCCCCGTCTGCCACATCATGAACATGCGCTGGTCGGCGACGTCGCGGATGCGGAGTTCGAGGGGCTTGCCGGCGCCGTGGCCGGCGTCTCGGTCGACCCAGAGCAAGATCGGATCGTCTTGCGGGTCGGCGGCTGTTGCGGCTTGGAGGGCGGCGGCGAACTTGCGGGCGTGCATGGGGTGGACGCGGGTGTCGTTCTCGCCGGCGGTGACCAGCACGGCGGGGTATTGCGTGCCCTGCACGACGTTGTGGTACGGGGAGTAGGCGCGGATGTACTCGAACTGCTCGGGGTCTTCGGCGGAGCCGTACTCGGGGACCCAGTAGCGGGCCATGAGGAAGTCCTGGTAGCGGAGCATGTCGAGGAGTGGGACGGCGGAGATGGCGGCGGCGAAGAGGTCGGGGCGCTGGGTGACGGCGGCGCCGGTGAGCAGGCCGCCGTTGGAGCCGCCGGCGATGCCGAGG
This sequence comes from uncultured Phycisphaeraceae bacterium, assembly GCA_964415125.1. Lineage (GTDB taxonomy): Bacteria > Planctomycetota > Phycisphaerae > Phycisphaerales > UBA1924 > CAYQAD01. The sequence goes on from CAYQAD010000364.1 coordinate 626, forward strand.
TGCTCGGGGGCGGTGTAGCCCTCATCGATGAGGTACTCGGCTGCGGCGATGAAGTCGTCGAAGACGTTTTGCTTCTGGTCGAGCATGCCTGCTTTGTGCCAGTCGTCGCCGTACTCGCCGCCGCCGCGGAGATTGGCGATGGCGTAGACGCCGCCCGCTTCGTACCAGGGGAACATGGTGGAGGAGAAGGACGGGGTCATGGAGATGTTGAAGCCGCCGTAGCCGTAGAGGATGGTGGGGTTGGTGCCGTCGAGGACCAAGCCTGTGCGGTGGACGATGAACATGGTGACGGGCGTGCCGTCCTTTGAGTTGTACGTGACCTGCTTGACGTCGATGAGCGAGGGATCGACGGGGATCTCGGGGCGTTCCCAGAGGGTGCGGTCGGCTTGGCTTCCTGAAGCCCGCGCGAGGTCGATGCGGTAGATGGAGCGGGGCTCGTTGTAGCTCGTGAAGGTGAGGAACGCCTCGGTGCGGTCGCGTGCGGTCGAGAGGCCGGCCGAGCCGATGCCGGGGAGTTCGAGGTTGCCGAGCGCGGTGCCGTCGAGCGTGAAGAGCTCGATGGTGTCGGAGGCGTTGATCATGTAGGAGGCGGCGAGGATGCCGCGTGCGTGGGAGACGCCGCCGAGGACGGCGTCGGGGCGCTCGGGGATGATGGTGCGCCAGTTTTCCTCGGCGGGGTTGAAGGGGTCGATGGCGAGGTACCGGCCGTTGGGCGCGTCGACGGCGGTTTGGAGGTAGTAGGTGTCGCCGACGAACGTGCCGGAGGAGCGGCCGCGCTTGCCGATCATGATCGGGGTCTTGACGAGCTCGCCGGTGCGGAACCAGTGGTCGAGGTCGGCGATCCAGAGGTCGTTGGAGTCGGTGCCGGTCCAGTAGGAGATTTGCGCCCATCGGCCGTCGCGGCTTGGGCTGAAGCCGGGGCCCCAGGTGGTCGCGAGCTTGGCGAGTTGGTCTTCGGTGTAGCCGAGTCCTTCGTAGATCTCGGCGACGTTGCGCTGGGACTGAACGACCTTGTCTTGGGAGTGGTGCGTGCCGAGGCGGTGGTACTTCTGGATGGAGGAGTACGGGTCATCGAGGTCTTCGAGGCGTGAGTAGAAGAAGCCCTTGGAGTCGGGCATCCAGCCGGAGAGCCAGACCTTGCCGGGGATCTCGTCGGCGAGCCAGTCGCCGGAGTCGACGTCGAGGATGTAGAGCGTGGAGTTTTCATCGCCCGAGCGGTACATGCCGAAGGCGAGGAGGGTGCCGTCGTGGTTGGGGGTGTACCAGGAGATGGTGGTGAGGCCGGATGGGTCGATCGCTTCGGGGTCGAGGAGGAGCTTGGGCTCGCCGTCGTGGCCGAGGCGCATGTAGACCTTGGACTGGGCGTCGGAGCCGAGGCGCTTGGAGTAGAAGTAGCGGTTCATGCGCATGGTGGGTGCGCCGACGGAGCCGACCTCCATGAGCTCGCGGAGGCGCGACTCGAGCTGCTCTCGGCCGGGCAGGTTGTCGAGGATGTCGCGGGTGTAGTGGTTTTGCCCGTCGGTCCAGTGTGCAACCTCGTCGGTGAGGATGCCCATGTTGGCGGGGTTGGAGTTGTCGCCCTCGAGCCATTGGTAGGGGTCGGCGATGGTGACGCCGTGGAAGGTCTGCTCGGTGGGCCGCTGCTCGGTTGGGGGCGGGGCGGCGTGGGCGAGCGGCGCGAGCATCGCGAATGCGGCAAGAAGGATGGACTTCACGGGCGATCTCCTGTGTGGCGTGCTTGGGAGCGTACCGGGGAGTGGGTGTGCGGTTGTTGGAAAACGCGTGGGGCGCTCTTGGGCGATTCTGGCCGCTATTGCACGAGGCCCTTGGTGAGGCGCATGAAGGCGGT
>CAYQAD010000365.1:0-2469 GCA_964415125.1 uncultured Phycisphaeraceae bacterium
GTTGTTGGCGTCGAAGAACGTGAGGTTCGGGCCGACGTCGGCGACGGCGCTGATTTCCGCTGAGCGTTCGCCGAAGAGCGGGTTGACACTGTCGATCGCGGTGGTGATGCGGATGAAGTCGAAGCCTCGGAGGCCTGCGGCGCGGCCCGTGGCTGGGTCTACGGCCCACGCGATGTCGAACGCGTCGCCGCCGCCTGAGCCGGGCGTGACGCCGACGACGAAGGGGTTGTCGGGCGTGGTGTAGAAGAGGAGCGGGTCGGCGTCTGGGGTGTCGACGATGTTGTCGGCGTTGGTGTCGCCGAGCGCGAGCGTTGGTGTGTAGTCGGCGACGCCGAGCACGTGCTCGATGGTTGCGGCGGGGCCTTGCGGGTGGGCGATGATGGTCGCGTTGAACGAGGCGTCGAGCTCGAATGCCGATGTCTCGTATGAGTCGCCTATGCCCGGGATCACGCTGGTGGTCGGGTACCACGCGGCGTTGAACGGCGGCATTGTTGTGGCGGGGTCGTTGTCCCACCGCTGCGTTCGACGGGCGCTCTCGGGCGCGGGTGGGAAGAGGAGCGAGGTTTGGGTCGCGTCGCCGGGGGGTGGGCGGAAGTCGGTGAGCGGCTCGGGAGGGAGCGCGACCGGTGGCGGGGCGATGACGTACCACGGGTCGTCGGCGAGGTTGTTGTTGTTGACGTCGAGAGAGATCTCGATGGTGGCGGGCTCGGCGAAGCGTCGGGTTGGGTCGCCGGCGACGTAGAGCGCGTTGCCGAAGACGATGGCGTCCACGCCGTAGGGGTTGCGTGGGTCGTCGAGGACGGTACTTGGGAAGCCGAGCGTTATGGAGCCGCCGAAGCCGCCGAGCGTGACGAGCTCGGAGTTGTCGGCTGCGACGGTTCCGCCGCCGACTGGCGGGCCGAGTGCGCGGGTCGGGTCGTTGAGCGTGAAGCCCTCGGCGTTTGCTGTGTTGATGAACTGCCCGGGCGCGGGCGTGTAGTCGATGACCCTGTCTGCGAAGCCCCGCTCGGCGTGTGTGACGCTGAGCGGGGTGAGTGCCAGCGCGACGGCGAGCCGCATCCTCCGAGCGGCTGGCCGGTGACGGCTGACGAAGGTTGAACGCGTGTGGCGCTCAGGCATTGCGGCGCCTTCTGATTGCGGCGGCAGCGGTGAGCGCGAGGGCCGCGGCTCCGGGCGCGGGGACCTGGTAGCGGTAGATGACTCCCTGTGCCTGGACGAGCACCTCTCCCGTGGCGTCGTTGAAGCGGACGAGGTTGAACGACTCGTTCGGGTCTGGCGCGAGCTGGAGGGCTGCGGCTGCGAGCGGCCCGCCGAGGAACGCGGCGTCGATGTCGTCGCGGTCGATGACGGCTGCGTAGCCGGTGTCTCCGATCGAGAAGTCGCCGCCGCCGAGCAGCATGTTGCCGCTGGCGTCGAAGTCGAGGGTGGCTGCGGAGAGTGCGTCCGCGACCGCGATGCCCTGGGTTTCGAAGGAGAGCGTTGAGCTTGCGAGGTCTGCGAGCGCGAAGGCGCGGACCTCGCCGGTGCCGGAGGGCCCGCTGAACTGGAAGCCGTTGCCTGTGTAGAGGAAGCCGTTGTTGATGGCGATGCCGCCGGAGGCGCCGCCGATGTCGTTGACGAGGATCTGGGTGTCGCCGTTGGTGACGTTGAGTTGTGTGACGACGGAGGCGAAGGAGTCGTTGTCGGCGCCGGCGATCGCGAGCGTTGTGTTGTCGATCCACTCGGCGTCGTAGCTGCCGACGCTGAAGCCTGTGACGGCGGAGTTGCCGGCGGTGGTGAGCGAGGTTGTCTGGATGGTGTAGACGGAGGCGCCGCCGAAGTTGCCGTCGCCGATGGCGACGGTTGAGCCGTCGGGCGAGACGGAGATGAACGAGGAGCCGAAGCTGTTGAGGAGCGACGCGTCGATGGAGCCGACGGCGGTGAAGCTCGCGGCGTTGGCGGTGTCCTGGGTTCGGATGACGCCTTGCGCGTCGATGGTGATGAGACGGCCGTCGCTGAGCGTGTCCCATCGCTGACCCTCGAGGGCGAACGAGCCGGTGAGGGTGTAGCTGGGGACGAACGCGAGTACGGCGGGCGTGAGTGCGCAGGCGAGCGCACACGCGGCTGGCATGAACTGATGCATGGTGCATCTCTCTCTGCTCTCGGTGAGAGCGGTTGTGTTGGCGTCGGCTTGGTGGTGCCGAGGCGCTCGGTTGTGACTCTGATGTCGCGCAGAGCCGCCCCTTGAGCCGCGCGGCGGTGTACGCACGCGGGTGAGCCCGAGCGCATTGGTTGGTGCCGGTTGGACGATGGTGCGCGGGGGCACGCGCGATCGCCCGGCCGACCCGTTGCGCGCGGGCGCCGAGATGCGTTGTGGGCAGGTCTTCCGGCTCCGGGCTCGGCTTCTCCCCGGCCTTCCCGACGCGTGTGTGCGTCAGTGACCTTTGCGAGGAGAGGCGTCGGCACCCGTTACGGCGGCGCGTCCGCGGC
>CAYQAD010000366.1:0-2442 GCA_964415125.1 uncultured Phycisphaeraceae bacterium
GCCGCGTGCGGGTTGAACCGCTGGATCGTCTCGAAGAGCGCTTCGGAATCGTGCTCGACGTTGTGCGTCAGCTGCATGAGGCGCGTGTACGCGACGGTCGCGGTCTCGAGCTCGGGCCAGCCCATCTCCCGCCCGGCGTGCCCGATCCAGTGTGTGAGCACCTGCACCAGCGCCATCTCCCGGTCGTGCTCGTCGGGCGTGCGATCGATGAGCCTCAGGCCCAATCCCTTGCCATCCGCATCGCCAAGCAAAGTTCGCACGCGCGCAAGCGTCTCGTCGCCCACCCGCACGGGGCACAGCACGCACCCCTGCCCGCGCACCGTCCCAAACTCGCCCCTCGTCTGAGGCCCAAAGAGCGGGTGCGTCCCCAGAACCTCGCAGTGCCCCGGCAGCACCCGCTCCATGACCTCCACCGGCATGAGCTTCACACTCGCGACGTCGGCCACGAGCGCCCCAGGCCGAACGTGCGGCGCGATCGCGGCGCACGCCCCTTCCATCGCCCGCACCGGCACCGCGAGCACGACCACATCGCACCCCGCGACATCCTCGAGCGACGCGGCCCGACCGCCCAGATCCCCCGCGGCCGGATCGTGCACCAGCACGCGCTCGACATGCGGCGATAGCTCACTCACGAGCAGCCGACCGAACGCGCCGTAGCCGAGTACACCGAGGGACTCAATCACAGCTTCTTCAGCGCCGAGACCAGCTCATCGATGTCGCTGGTCGAGTGTGCCGCGGAGATCTGGACGCGCAGGCGGGCCGTGCCCTCGGGCACGACGGGGTACCCGAAGCCGATGACGAACACGCCCAGCTCGAGCAGGCGGGCGCTCATCGCGATCGCCTTGGCCGTGTCGCCCACGATGATCGGGCAGATGGCGGTGGGGGAGTCGATCACGTCGAAGCCGGCCGACTTGATCTGGGCGCGTGCGTAGGCCGTGTTGTCGCGGAGCTTCTGCACGCGCTGCGGCTCGCGCATCAGGATCTCGATCGCTTTGTTCGCGCTGCACGCGACCGTTGCCGGCAGGGCGTTCGAGAAGAGCGTCGGCCTGCCGCGCTGCACGATCAGCTCGGTGCCCGCCTTGGGCCCGGCGATGAACCCGCCCGCCCCGCCGCCCAGCGCCTTGCCGAGCGTGCCGGTGAAGAAATCCACCCTGCCGTGGTCATCGCTCGCGCCGTCGACCATATCAAAGTGCTCGTGCGTGCCCCGGCCTGATGCGCCCAGCACGCCGTGGCCGTGCGAGTCGTCGACCACCAGCATCGCGCCGAACTCGTCGCACAGCGCGCGGATCTCGGGGAGCAGCCCAAGGTCGCCCTCCATGCTGAAGACGCCGTCGGTCACGACCCAGACCTGCCCGGTCACGTCGGGATCGCTGGCAGCTTTCTCGAGCTTGGCCCGCAGGTCGGCCATGTCCGAGTGCTTGAAGACGCCCTTCTTCACGCCCTTCTTGATGACCGGCGCGAGGCGGATCGCGTCGATGATGCACGCGTGGTTCAGCTCGTCGGAGAGGATCATGTCCCCCGGCTCGCAGAACGTCGGAAACAGCGCCTCGTTGGCGGTCCAGCACGAGACGAACGTGTACGAGCTCTCGGTGCCCATGAACCGGGCGATGGTCGCCTCGAGCCGCTCGTGGCACTCGAACGTGCCGCAGATGAAGCGCACCGACGCGGTGCCCGCGCCGTAGGTCCGCAAGCCTTCAATACCGGCCTCGACGACCTCGGGGTGGTTCGCAAGACCGAGGTAGTTGTTCGAGCAGAAGCAGATCGCTTCCTGTTCGCAGCCGTCGTCCTGCCGAAGTCGCACACGGGCATCCATGGGCCCGCGGATGGTTCGCAGATGCTTGTACTGCCCGCCCGCCTCGAGCTCGGCGAGCGTCTCGGCGGTGCGTGCGATAAACGGGCTCTCGGCGATCGCGGTCATGGGCGGACTCCTTACCGCCTGAGTCTACGAGCCGCCCGGCCCGCCGACCTACGCCATCGCGGGCTCGGGCATCGCCCCCGCGGGCACGCCCGCCGGCTCCCAGCCCTTCACGTTCCCGTCGGTGCCCTGCCCGCAGTAGTCGAGCCCGGTCTCGCCGCAGATCAGCGAGGCCGCGATCTGGGCGCTCAAAAAGATCGTCGGCAGCCCGCTGCCCGGGTGCGTCCCGCCGCCCGAGAGGAAGACGCCGTCGACGCCCTTGAGCTTGTTCTGAGGCCTCAAGTGCAGCATCTGACCAAGATTGTGCGCGAGGTTGAAGGTCGCGCCGAAGTTGATGCCCATGTCACGCCAGGTCTTCGGCGTGTACTCGGCCTCGACCTCGATCCGCTCGCGGATCCGCTCGATGCCCATCACGTGCTCGAGCTGGTCGAGCACGCGCTCGCGGTACCCGGCCCGCTCTGTGTCCCAGTCCACCTTGCCGTCGCGCAGGTTCGGCACGGGCGCGAGCACGTACAGCGCGCTCTTGC
>CAYQAD010000367.1:0-2428 GCA_964415125.1 uncultured Phycisphaeraceae bacterium
GAAGATCGTCGGCTACGACGACATCAAGGAGGGCGACATCCTCGAGTGCTACAAGCAGGTCGAGGTGAAGCGATCGCTCTAGCTCGGCCAGCGCGAGGCGTGACATGGTTGTCGGCGTGATGCAATTCGAGATCCTCATCGCGGGGGCCGAGAGTCTCAAGGACAAGCGCCGTGTCGTGCGCTCCGTCCGCGACCGCCTGCATCGCGAGCATCAGGTCTCGGTCGCCGAGGTTGGTGCGCACGACTCGCTCGGGCGGGCGGTGATGGGCGTCTCGTGCGTCTGCACCGACGGCAAGCGGGCCGGCGACGTGCTCGACGCGATCTCCACCAAGCTCATGAAGCTCACCGACGGCGAGCTGGGCGCGACGCTCCGCGAGATCCGCAAGCCCGACTTCGACGGCCGGGCCGACCACGAGCCCGAGGCGATCGACGAGGTAGCCATCGCCGCCGAGATGCTCGATCACTTCGCGCAGCAGGCCGACGGCGACGGGGAGCTCGCATGAACAAGCGTCGCACGCAGCAGGTCGCCGGCGAGGTCCGCCGCGCAGTGCAGGAAGTCATCAGCAAAGGGCTCTCCGATCCGCGTGTGCGCGGCCTGATCACCGTCACGGAGGTGACGCTCTCGGACGACCTGCGCAGCGCCACGATCATGGTGTCGGTGATGCCCGAGGAGCACGAGGAGCTCACGATGCACGGTCTGCGTGCGGCGTCGCGGTACATCCGGCGCGAGGCGGGCGAGCTGGTCGCGATGGCCCGCCTGCCGGAACTCGTGTTCAAGGGTGACAAGCGGTTCAAGCGGCAGGCCGCGGTGCTCGACGCGATCGCCAAGGCCCGCGGCGAGCTGCCCGACGTCGCCGCCGACGCCACACCTCTCAGCGACCAGACGCCGGAAGCCGGCGACGCCCCCACACAGGAGCCCCCCGCGTGAGCAAGTCCGCCGCCAAGGCCGATGTGGCCAAGAAGGTTCGATCGCTGATCAAGTCGGTCAAGCCGCTCGACCGCGAGCCGTTGACGGCGTTGCTGCCCGACCACGGCGACGCGGTGGTCCACGAGCTCGTGTACTCGCTGCTCATCTGGGAGGCCACGCCGTCCCAGGCGCTCAACGCGCTCAAGCGGTTGTTCGATGGCGTCGTGGACTACAACGAGCTCCGCATCTGCATGGCCGACGAGATCGCCGCGCTGCTCGGCCCGCGCTACCCGCTGGTCGACGAGCGTGCCGAGCGACTCAAGGCCGCGCTGCACCACGTCTACAACCTCGAGCACGAGGTCACACTCGCACGGCTTAACGACGTGTCGAAGCGGGACGCGAAGGCGTACCTTGAGGGCCTCGAAGGCGTGCCGCCCTTTGTCGTCGCGCGGGTGATCCTCGTTGCGCTCGGCGGGCACGCCGCGCCGATCGATCAGCGCCTGCGTGACCAGCTCGTCGCGGCGAAGACGGTCGACGATTCGCTGGATGCGGCGACCATCGCCTCGCAGCTCGAGCGGAACGTGCGGGCGAACGAATCGCTGGAGTTTTTCGCGAAGCTCGAGGCGTGGCGCGATGCCGCCCCGACGCCCAAGCACCCGCGGACCGCGCCCGCCGCCCCACCACTTCCGCCTGTGAGCCTCGCGCCGCCGCCGGCCCCAAAGCGGGAAACACCGCCCGCCGCCGAGCCCGCAGCGACGACCCCCACCAAAAAGTCGGCAGCCAAGAAGTCGACTGCCAAATCCGCGAAGAAGGCCGCGACCAAGGCGTCGCCGGCGAAGGCCTCGTCGAAGTCGGCGGGCAGAGCCGCAGGCAAGTCAACGTCTTCAAAGTCGTCGGCAACCCGCAAGTCCGCGAGCCGGTCGGCCGGGAAGGCGTCGACCCAGAAGTCGGCCGCAAAGTCCGTAGCCAAAGCCGCGACCAAGAAAACGGCGAAGCGCACCGCGAAGAAGAAGGCCGCGCCGCGCAAGAAGACGGCGTCTCGGTCGCGAGCCGCGAAGTCGTCGTGAGCGGCACGATGCGCACGGCACTGCTGACGGGCTGCACCGCAATCTCGCTGCTGGCCGGGTGCGCCACCGAACCGGCGCGTGAAGACGCGACGAGCCAAGCACGCACGGTCTCGACCGATTCGGGGTCACCACGTCCGGCCGCCCGAGCGACCGGGCGTGCGCTGCTGCTTGAGATCGCATCGGCCGAGCAACGCTCGCCCGATGCCGCGGCGAAGCAGATGCCGCCGCCGATCGGCCTCGCGCCCGAGGCCGTCGAGCCGCTCGCTGTCGAGGCGCAGTCGCGCGCAGCGACGCCGCTCGCGGACGTGATCGCGACACGAAGCCGGGACCCGATCGAGGCCGCGATCCCCGCGTTGCCAGACGGCGAGGCGTTGCCGATCAGCACCGATGATCGGGCGCGGGCCCTTTCGCTGTACGCCTCGGCGCGGCAGCAGCTCGCCGACGGCGACGCGGC
>CAYQAD010000368.1:0-1244 GCA_964415125.1 uncultured Phycisphaeraceae bacterium
TGATCGCGACCGACGCGTTCGGTGTGAGGTTGCCCGTGAGGTAGTAGGAACCGGGTGCGTTGATGACGTGCTGGTCAATGAACTCGCCGGGGAGGCTGTTGATCTCAATGCGCGGCTCGACCTGGTCGAGCGTGCGGAAGGTGGGCGCGGGCGGACCCGGCGGCGTGAGCGGGCCGGCGTCGGCGGCGTGCACGATCAGCGCGAGGCCCATGGCCGCGAGAAGCGGAAGGCGGTGCATCGGGTGTGGTCCTCTCTCGGGCGCGGCAACGCGCCGCGGAGCGGGCATGACACCACACCGCGTCGCGCGGATCAAGCACGGTCTCTTTATCGGACAGAGTCTCGCCGTGCGAGGTGGTGCTCGCCAGCGTCAGAAGCCCTCGATGTTGTCGAACGGGCCCGCGGTGGCGACGTTTGCGATCGGTGTGACGGGCATCCCCGGTGCGATGATGTAATCGGTGCCGTTGCCGTCGGCGAAGCATCGCATCACGAGCGTGTCGTTGACGGCAAAGATGCCCTCGTCGTTGTCGCTGGCGTTGCACGAGTCGATGACGGTGCCCGAGCCGATGTTGCGGATGCCCGCGCCGCCGCTGCTGAGCCGGCCGTTGTTGTCGGCGTGGCAGAAGCGGACGGTGCTGTCGCCGTTGACCTGGATGCCGTGCGAGCCGTTGAGGTAGACGGTGCAGGACTGGATGTTGCTGCTGAAGCCGGCGAGGATGCCGACGCTGTCGTTGTTTGCAGCGGTGCAGCCGCGGACGATCGAGGCGGTGCCGACGAAGATGCCCTCGTCGATGTTGAAGCTCGCGGTGCAGTTCTCGATGACAGTCGCGGTGCTGGTCTCGATTCCGTCGTCGCCGTTGTTGCGCGTGAGGCAGTTGATGACGGCGTTCTCCTCGCCGGCGTCGATGCCGTCGATGCCGCAGTTCTCGGCGATGCAGCCCTCGATGCGCGAGCCCGCGCCGGTGACGATGCCGTCGCCCGTGGCGGCCTCGACCGCGACGCCCTGCACGATGCTCGCGCCGCCCACCTGCACGCCGTTGTTGCCCGCGTTCAGAATGCGTGCGTTGCGGACGGTGGAGTGGTCGGCCGTCTCGATGCCATTGCCCGTGGTGATGCTCATCTGGACGCCGTCGATCATCGCGTCGCTTCCGGCGCGGATGCCGACGCCGCCGACGTTGCGGACGCGGACGCGCTCGACCACGGCGCGGTCGCCGAGCAGCATGCCGTCGCCGTTGATGCCGGCGAGC
>CAYQAD010000368.1:1344-2420 GCA_964415125.1 uncultured Phycisphaeraceae bacterium
ACAGCGGCGAAGGCCGCGAGCGTGCGAACGGCGAGCATAGTGGGTCCCTCTCGTGGTGAAATCGGTGCTTGCGGGGCCCATGACACCCGATCGGCGCGCGCGGATCAACAGGCTGGTGTTGGTGCGGTCCCTAGACTGCCCCTCGCACCCGAACCACGCCCGCCCGGAGGCCCCATGCCCGACTACGCGAACTTTCTCGATGCCGCCCGTGAGGCCGTGGTCGCCGCTGCGGGCGTGACCCGGCAGGTCCAGGCCGCCCTCGACGACGTCCGGGCGATCACCAAGGACGACCGCTCGCCCGTGACCGTCGCCGACTATGCCGCCCAGGCGATCGTCGGGCTCGTGCTGCGTGAGAAGCTCGGCACGTTCGTCCTCGTGGGCGAGGAGCACAGCGAGTTCCTCCGCGATGACGACCACGCGGCCCACCGCGATGCGGCGCTCGCGGCCGTGCGAGAGGTCTTCCCCGACATCACCGCCGACGGCATGCTCGACGCGATCGACCTGGGCGCGGGCGACACGGCGCACCACGGCTTCTGGACGCTCGACCCGGTCGACGGCACGAAGGGCTTCCTGCGGGGGCAGCAGTACGCGATCAGCCTGGGATACATCGAGGGCGGCGTGCCCGTGGTCGGCGCGCTGGCGTGCCCGAACCTGCCGCTGGACTTCGGCCGCGGGTTCGACGACCCCGACGGCGTGGGCAGCTGCTATCTGGCGATCAAGGGCGACGGCTGCGCCGAGTCGCGGGCCGATAGCGCGACCGGCGACACGACGATGGTCCGCCGGGTGGAGCCCGAGGTTGGTGCGCCGCTGAGTGTGTGCGCCTCGGTCGAGCAGGCGCACACGAAGTCGAGCGATGTCGACGACGTGATGGCGAAGGTCGGCCCGCCCGGCGAGCCGGCCCGGCTGGACAGCCAGGCGAAGTACGCCGTGGTCGCGCGCGGGCAGGCCGACGCGTACCTTCGGCTGCCGACGCGGAAGGGGTACGTCGAGCGGATCTGGGACCACGCCGCGGGTGCCCTCGTCGCGACCGAGGCGGGCGCGGCGGTGACCGACATCGCGGGCAACCAGCTCGACTT
>CAYQAD010000369.1:0-2419 GCA_964415125.1 uncultured Phycisphaeraceae bacterium
CTGGGGCCTCTACTTCGAGAACCGCGAGCCCAAGCTGACGATGCGTTCTCTCACGGACGAGGAGCGCCGGCCCGATCCGATCACGCCCGCGCCATAGCCGACCCGACGCCGACCCATGGGTGGCCCGTAGCCGGCGCAAGTTTCCCCAGCCCCCCAATGACAAAGCCGCCACGCGACTGGAGACTCGCGTGGCGGCTGTTCGTTCAAGACTCGCTCTTCGTTTGAGACGCAGGGTAGGTGTGCCGGTCTACCAGTAGAGCCCGTCGTACTCCGGCGCGACTTCTTTGAGCGTCTCGATGTTCATGAGATCGATCACGCGCTGGCCGGGCTTCCATTGCACGGCCTTCCACTCCTCGGGCGAGAGGCGGTGGCTGACGATGACCACGTCCGCGTCGCCGATAACCTTCTGGAGGTCGTCGCTGAGCAGGTCCGCGAGGTGCGGGATGCTCTCGAGCGCGAAGGCAAGGTTCGCGCCGGTGAGGTGCTGCAACGCCAGGTGCTTGTCGTAGATCGCGACGGGGTGGCCCTTGCCCGTGAGGCGTTCGGTGACCGCGACCATGGGCGACTCGCGGACGTCGTCGGTGCCCTCTTTGAACGCGAGGCCCACGATCGCCACTTTCGGGCGCTTCGGCGAGACCACGCGCTTGAGCAGCGCGTCGATCTGAGCCTGGTTGCTGGTGACGGTGCCCGCGAGCATGGGGATCGCGGTGGCCGTGTCGCGCGCCGCGTCGAGCATGCCGCGCAGGTCCTTGGGCAGGCACGAGCCGCCGAAGGCGAAGCCGGGCTTGAGGTAGCGGGCCGAGATGTTGAGCTTCTCGTCCTTGCAGAAGATGTCCATCACGGCGTGTGAGTCGATGCCGAAGCGCTTGCACATCAGCCCGATCTCGTTGCCGAAGGTCACCTTGACCGCGTGGAAGCAGTTGTCGGCGTACTTGATCATCGACGCGACGCCGGGCGAGACGAAGAACACGCCCGCGTCGATGCTGGGGTAGAGGTCCTTGCAGACCGCCTCGCTCTTGGCGTCGGTGGCGCCGAAGACGATCTTGGGCGGGTTGTAGAAATCCCAGACCGCCGCGCCCTCGCGCAGGAACTCGGGGTGGCAGACGTACCCGATGCCCTCGCCCATCTTCCGGCCGCTCGACTCCTCGAGGATTTCAATGAGCCGCTCGTGGATCTCGGGGAGGCTGGTCGAGCGATTGAGCACGACGAAGTTGTCGGGCTTGAGCTCCTTGACCGCCTCGCCGATCTCTCGGCACACGGTCTCGAGGTACTTCGCGTTCACGCCGCCCGAGGGCGTGCTGGGCGTGCCGACACAGACGAGCGCGACGTCGGACTTCGACACCGCCTCGCGCGCATCGGTCGTCGCGTGCAGCCGACCCTCGGCGTGGACCTTCTCGAGGATCTCGGGCAGGCCTTCCTCGATGATCGGGGACTTGCCCGTCCGGATCACGTCGACCTTGGACTGCTGCACATCCACACCGATCATGTGGTGCCCCAGCTCGCCGAGGCAGCCGCAGCTGACCGCACCAACATACCCAAGGCCGAAGACACTAATCCGCATTGCTCACTCCGTATCGGGCCGAGACGCGAGTGCGCGACGCACGGCCGTATCGATGTTTCTCACCATGTTCTCGATGGTGACCTCGTCACGCATCATTGTCACCGCGGTCTCCATGACCGCGGCGCGTTGCTCGTCGCTGGCGAAGACCTCGAGAATCTGCCTCGCCATCGCGTCGATGTCGCCACGCGGGAACCGCCAGCCGGTCTGCCCGTGCCGAACGATCTCGGCGTCCGAGCCCCATTCGTCGGCGATCAGCACGGGCTTCCCAAACGCGAGTGTCTGATTGATCGCAAGCCCCACCGCGCCGGGGTAGACCGCCATGTCCGCCGCGGCGATCCACGCGTAGTCGTCACCCTCGGGCACACGTCCGGTAACCAGGATCCGCTCCGGGTCGATCGCCTTGGCACGCTCTCGGATCTCCTCGAGCATCGGCCCGCCGCTGACGAGCACGAGCGAGAGCGACGGGTCCGCCTTGACGAGCGTCGGCCACGCGTCGAGCAGGTCGCCGTGCCGCTTCTCCGGGTCCATCCGCCCGACGCAGATGATCATCTTGCCGTCGGCGAGGCCGGCCTCTGCGCGGAGTTGTCGCCCGCGGGCGGCGATCTCCTCGCCACGATCAAAGATGCGCCGCGTGTCGATGGTGTTCTGCGCCACCACCGCTCGCTCCTCGGGGAAGCCAAGGCCCTTGAGCTCCCCGAGCGCGCTCTGCCCGTAGCAGATCACCTGGTCGTACCGACGGTACAGGCGGCTCTTCACCACCCGCATGACCGGTCGCGGCAGGCCCGAGAAGCTGTGGATCTTCGACCATCCGATCGTCGCGATGCCCAGCGAGCGATTGACCTTGGGCAAGCTCCACGC
>CAYQAD010000370.1:0-2419 GCA_964415125.1 uncultured Phycisphaeraceae bacterium
CTCGAAGTCCCACGACCCGTTGCCCGCCACGCCGCCGGGAAACGTCCGAGCGCCATTGGCCAGCGGGAAGTCCGCGATGGTCACGTCCCCGCCGATCGGCGTGAACGTCGACCCCGACGTGCTGTCGGGCGCGACGCCCGTCATGGCAACGTCGAGCGACCACGGGCCGACCCCGCCGCCGAAGTCGCCCTGCACGGTCGTGTACCGCGCACTGAGCCCGATGCCGGTCACCGACTCGCCGATCCCCGCGAAGCTCGCCGAACGCGTCACGACCGAGGTGGTTGGCACGTCGAAATCGCTATCCGACGCCGAGCCCAGCAGCTTGAGCGACTGCGCGTTCGCCGCGCCCGCCGCGAGGGCCAGGCCGAGCGTCGCCGCGACAACACCGAACCTCGTTCCAAATCTCATGCCGTCTCGCATGGTGTGTTCCTTTCTTTGGTTGTCAGAACCCACCTGCGATCACCGGCGACGACGCACGCCCGCGACACCCGCAAGCGCCAGCAGCGCCGCCGAGCCCGGCGCGGGGATCACGAAGATCGCGTCGATGTCCTGGTTCTGACCGCCGAACGACGCCTCGCTGAAGTACAGCGACGCGGTGTCGGTCGCGGGGTCATACAGGAAGATGTCACCATCCAGGAACATCGTGCCGCTGACCATCTCGTCGGCGACCGCCGAGAGGAGGAACGTGCCGTCGGCGTTGGCGTGGATGCCGTAGATGTCGCCGTCGCCGTCGTCGAAGATGTCGGCCTCATCGACCAGGACGGAGACGGTGTTCGTCGTGATGTCGTACTCGACGAGGTCGCCGTCGGTGAAGCCCACGCCGCCGATCGACGCGTCGGTCAGCGTCGAGAAGATGATGTTGCCATTGTCCAGTGTCGACACGCCCGAGATGTCCTCGAAGTCGTCGTCGAAGCTGCTCTCCGAGATGAAGTAGATGTTGGCGGCACCGGTGTTCGGGTTGTACTCGATCAGGTCGGCATCGTCGAACTGCACGCCGCCGATCTCGGAGTTGAACAGGCTGCTGAAGAGGTAGTTGCCGTTGGGGAGGATGTGGAAGGCGTCGGTGTCACCGTCGCTCGTCCAGTTGCTCTCCGCGAAGAAGATGCTCGCCGAGCTGCCCGCGGGGTCGGTCAGCACCATGTCGCCGTCGTTGAAGGTCAGGCCGGCGAGCTGGTTGCCGGTGTTGTTCGCGACGGACAGAATCAGCTGGCCCTGCGCCATACCGGCGAAGGCGGCCACAGCGAGAGCGGGAGCGATGAAACGGGTGGTCATGCTTGCCATGTCTTGTTCTCTTTCGCCGGACGCGGACTCAAACACACGCCGCGAAGCCGGACACGGCCGCGCAGCGACGAACACAACACGGAAACCGCAAACCGCAACCACACGCCGTCCGGCGCTCGCTGGAAAAACCAAGCTCGTGGGGTCTTGTTGCCTCGTCTCCGTCGGCCGCGCTCCTACACGGCCGCCGCGAGACTAGCCCCGAAATCGCCCGCCGCGAAGCAAAAACCAACTGATTCCCGGACTGTTTCGTTCCCGCGACCAGCCCCGGCAACGCCGTGCGCGTGAAACCGCCCGCCCATCTGTCCCAACACACCCATGCCCGCGCCCACGCGAGCATCCATTTTCGTGCGCGCCCCGCACAGCCACCCGCTACGAGACCACGCCCATGACCGACACGCCCGCGTCCGCATCCGATGCAACACCGCCACACAACGCGCGGGCGTCGACGCCCTCGCGCCTCGTCACACGCGTCCTCATCGCCCCGCCCGCGCGCGTGCCGATCTGGACCGAGCCCCTGCTGCTGGCCGCACGCCTCTACGCCGGCATCACCATCGCCGGCGCAGGCCTCGACAAGCTCCCCGCCCCCGACTGGATGACCGACCAGGTCACGCAGATCGGCTTCCCCGCCCCCGCCTTCTTCGCCCTCGCCGCGTGCTTCACCGAGTTCGCCGCCGGCGCACTGCTTGCGCTCGGCCTATTCACACGCCCCGCCGCGCTCCTGCTCGCATGGACCATGGGCGTCGCCTCCTTCGCCTTCCACGGCCTCACGCCGATCCTCGACATGCACATCGCACAGGGATTCGTCTGGCTCTTCGTCGTCTACCTCGCACTCGGCGGCGGGCGACTCTCCATCGACGCGGTCATCAACTGCTTCATCTCCGACACCAAGCTCAAGCCCAAGCACGCACTCCTCATCGCCGCCGCCCTCGCGACCCCCGTCCTCGCCTACGGCGTCTACCGCCAGCTCACCCCTCCCCCGCCGCAAACCGAAGCCGAAACCGAGGCCAACAGCGACCTCCCCGAGATCGAGACCGTCGCCCTCGCCGGCAAGCACAACGGCTGGTCGCTCACCGCCGACGAGCTCACCCTGGACGACGACAACATCTGGCGCGGCACCATCGACTTCCAAACCACCGGC
>CAYQAD010000371.1:0-1389 GCA_964415125.1 uncultured Phycisphaeraceae bacterium
CACGCGCACACGAGGTTCTGCCATGTGTCGCCCCCGCCCTGGGAGCGTGGGTGGACGTGGTCGATCGAGAGCTCGCTGGTGGGGAACTGCTGGCCGCAGTATTGGCACTGGTTCCGATCGCGGGCGAAGAGGTTTCGGCGGTTGAGGCGGACCTGCTGGTTGGGCAGCTTGTCGTAGCCGAGCAGGCGGATGATGCGGGGCACCGCGATCTCCATGCGCACGGTGCGGACCCAGTCGTGCTGCTCGCGCTCGAACTCGGCCTTGAGCTGGGCGATCTCGGTCCACGACTCGAAGTCGTAGTTGGCGTAGTGCCCCTCGTCGATGTCAATGACCTCGGCGATGTTGCGCACGAGCATGCCGAACGCTCGCTTGGCGGAGATCACGCGCACCGCGACGTACGCCTTGTTGAGCACGAGCACCTTCGCGTTGAGCCCCTCGTTGTCGGGCAGGTTCAGGCGTGCCGCGGCGGGCAAATCGGCGGCGACGGCCCTCGCGCCGGCGGTGCCGGCGGAGGCGCGTTTCGGGTGTGGGTGCGGGGGCGTGTCCATTCCAAGTGCTCCCACGCGGGGGCGTGGGGATGTATCGGCTGGGCACAAGGTACCCGACGCGGATGGTCGCTTCAATCGGTGTTGCCACCATGCGCCGCCGCGTTGCACAACACCGACACACCACATCGGCGTACCTTTGCGCGTTCTTATCGGTCGGGTGTTCGCCCGCGCTGGCGCCGCGCGTCAGTGGCGGAAGTGGCGCGTGCCGGTGAGCAGGCAGGTCACGCCGTGCCCGTTGCAGAGGTCGAAGGTCTCGTCGTCTCGGCGTGAGCCACCGGGGTGCACGAGGGTGGTCGCGCCCGCGTCGATGAGCAGCTTGGGGCCGTCGGCGAAGGGGAAGAACGCGTCGGAGGCGGCGACGGCGCCCTTGGCGCTGGTACCGGCCTTGGCGATCGCGCCCCGGCAGGACGCGACGCGGTCCATCTGGCCCGCGCCGGCGCCGAGCAGGCGGATGCCGCCGTCGTCAGCGCCCACGAGGCAGACCGCGTTGGACGAGAGGTGCTTGCACACCGCGACCGCGACGGTCGCGACAGCGAGCGTCTCGGGCGTGGGCGCGGGGCCCGCCGCGTGGGTCCAGTCCTGGCTGGGCGTCAGGCGCATGTCGCGGTCCTGCACGAGCATGCCCCCCGGCACCGAGCGGTGCTCGACCTTTCGGCCCGTCGAGGGCTTGCGATCGCCGACCGCGAGCAGGCGGACGTTTTTCCATCGGCTCTCGAGCGTGGCGCGGGCGTCTTGGTCGAAGTGGGGGGCGACGACGACCTCGAGGAAGGCGTTGTCGCCGCAGATCTCGTCGGCGGCCTGGGCGTCGATGGTGGTGTTGACCGCGAGGATGCCGCCGTAG
>CAYQAD010000371.1:1399-2376 GCA_964415125.1 uncultured Phycisphaeraceae bacterium
GATCGCCCGCGAGCGCGAGGCGCACGGCGGTGGCGACGTCGTTGCCGACGGCGGCGCCGCAGGGGTTGGTGTGCTTGACGACCGCGGCGCCGGCGCGGTTATCCACGCGGCGGAGCGTCTTGACGATCTCGAGCGCCGCGGCTGCGTCGGCGATGTTGTTGTAGCTCAACGGCTTGCCGTGGAGCTGGTCGGCGGCGGGGATGGTCGGTCCCGTGCTCGATGGGTCGCGGTAGAGCGCCGCGTGCTGGTGCGGGTTCTCGCCGTAGCGGAGGTCGGCGGTCTTGACATAGCCGAGTCTGAAGACGTCGGGGAACGCCTCGCCGGTGCGGCGGCCCATGAAGGAGGCGATCGCGGCGTCGTACTCGCTGGTGCGCCCGAAGGCGGCCGACGCGAGGCGCGAGCGGAGCAGGTGGGTGGTGTGCCCGTCGTGCTCGCCGAGCTCGCGGGCGACCTCTTCGTATTGGGCGGGCGAGGTGACGACGGCGACGTGAGCGTGGTTCTTGGCGGCCGATCGGATCATCGCCGGGCCGCCGATGTCGATCTGCTCGATCGCGTCGGCGTGGCCGACCTCGGGGTTGGAGACGGTGTCCTCGAACGGGTAGAGGTTGATGCAGACCAGGTCGATGGGGCGGATGCCGTGTGCGTCGATCGCCTCGACGTGGGTGGGCAGATCGCGCCGCGCGAGCAGCCCGCCGTGGACCGCGGGGTGGAGGGTCTTCACGCGGCCGTCGAGCATCTCGGGAAAGCCGGTGACCTCGTCGATCGCGACAACGGGCAGCCCCGCGTCGGCGAGCGCCTTGGCGGTACCCCCGGTGGAGATGAGCTCGACGCCCATGCGGTGCAGCGTGCGGGCGAAGGGGACAAGGTCGGTCTTGTCGGACACCGAGAGCAGTGCGCGGCGGACAGCAACAAGCTCGGCCATGGGGCAGCACTCCAAGATGCGATCGACGGGTTGCGATCGACGGGTTGCGATCGAC
>CAYQAD010000372.1:0-2369 GCA_964415125.1 uncultured Phycisphaeraceae bacterium
CATGACGTTGGACGCGCCGACCTCGGCGAGCTTGCGGACGGGGCCGACCATCTCGGCGGGGCTGAGGAACTGGCCCTTTTTGACGTTGACGGCCTTGGACGGGTCGCCTGCGACGGCCCTGCCGGCGGCTTCGAGCAGGTCGCTCTGTCGGCAGAGGAAGGCGGGGATCTGGAGGATGTCGAGGACTGCCGAGGCGGGCTCGGCCTGGGCGGGCTCGTGGATGTCGCTGGTGACGGGCACGCCGAGCTCTCGGCTGATCTGGCTGATCCAGACGAGGCCTTGTTCGATGCCCGGGCCACGGGGCGAGTCGGCGCTGGAGCGGTTGGCCTTGTCGAAGGAGGCTTTGAAGATGTAGGGCAGGTTGAGTCGGGCGCATGCGTCTTGCAGGGCGCGACCGACGGTGAGGCCGAGTTCGAGGCTTTCGAGCACGCAGGGGCCTGCGATGATGGTGAGGGGCTGGTCCGGGCCGATGGTGATGTCGCCGGCGCGGGTGAGTCGGGGCGTGTTTGTTGCCATGGGGCTAGCCTATGAGCGGCTTTGCGACAGCGCCGGGGCGGGTAGCTCAGTCGGCTAGAGCGCTTGCTTTACACGCAAGATGTCCGGGGTTCGAGTCCCCGCCCGCCCATTGATGAACCCTGTCTTGATGGCTCCAGAACGCGGTGCGCAGCGGTGAACCTGCTCGATGTGGTGTACGTGGGCGTGGCGGGAGCGACGAGCCCGTGGTGGGTGCGCAAGGCCCGCGGCGGGTGGCGGCAGCGGTTTGCGATGGATCTGCCGGAGCTGCCCGCCAAGCGGGCGGGTGTGCCCCGGATCCTGCTGCACGCGGTGAGCGTGGGCGAGGCGGCGGCGCTGCGGTCGCTGGTGCCGATGCTGGTGGAGCGGGGCGCCGAGGTCATCGTGAGTTGCACGACGGACACGGGGCTCAAGCGAGCGGGCGAGTTGTATGCGGACACGGCGGCGGTGGTGCGCTTTCCGCTGGATGCCTCGTGGGCGGTTGAGCGGTTCTTGGGGTCGGTGCAGCCGGATGCGGTGGGGCTGGTCGAGTTGGAGCTTTGGCCGAACTTTCTGAGGTCGTGTGCGCGGCGGGGCGTGCCGGTGGCGGTGATCAACGGCAGGCTGAGCGAGCGGTCGTTCGGGGGCTATCAGAAGATCCGCCGATGGATGCGGCCGAGCTTTGCGGGGCTTTCGCGTGCGATGGTGCAGGACGAGGCGTATGCGCAGCGGTTCATCGCGATGGGCACGCCCGCAGAGCGGGTGGAGGTGACGGGTTCGATGAAGTTCGATGCGGCGTCCTTGGCGGACCGGGTCGATGGGCAGGAGGCGCTTGCTGCGGATCTGGGTGTTGATCCGCTCAAGCCGTTGGTGGTGGGCGGCAGCACGGGCCCTGGCGAGGAGGCGTTGCTGCACGAGGCGTGTGTTGAGGCGAGCCGGGTGGTGGGGCAGGACGTGCAGTTGCTGTGCGCGCCGAGGCGGCCCGAGCGGTTTGATGAGGCGGCGGCGGCGCTGCCGGGGTGTGTGCGTCGGTCGGCATCGGGTGTGGGAGAGCGGGTGAGCGGGCAATCGTCGGCGTCTGGAAGGTTTTTGCTCGACACGATCGGGGAGCTTGCCAAGGCGTATGCGCTGGCGGACGTGGTGGTGGTGGGCAGGAGCTTTCCGTCGGCGGGGCCGGGCGGTTCGAAGCGTGGGCTGGGGGGTTCAGATCCGATCGAGCCGATCGCGCTGGGCCGGGCTGTGGTGTACGGGCCGGATTGTGCGAACTTTCGTGATGTGGTGGGTGGCTTTGAGCGGGCGGGCGGATTGGTGGTGGCGGACAGCCGGGAGGGTCTGGCGGGGGTGCTCTGGACGCTGCTGGGGGATTCGGCGGCGGCGCGGGCGATGGCAGAGCGTGGGCGTGGGTGGGTTGAGCAGCAGCGGGGTGCGTCAGCGCGGCACGCGGATCGTTTGCTTGAACTGGCCGGGGTGGGCGGCGCGGGCGGCTAGGGCGGCGTCAAGCGGGGATCGGGTGCAAGCACGGGACGTGGTCGGGGGTGGTTGAGCAAGCATCTGCCTCGATGGAAAGCCTTTGACCTGTTGCTGGCGGTGGAGTGGGGCTTGAGGCGGGCGGCAATGCTTGTCATGATGAATGGGCGGGCCCGGACCTGCTGCCGAGGGGCAAGCGGTGTATCGTGGTGGCCGAGGGTGCGCACGCGGGGAGGCTCGCAGCAAAGCCCGGCGCTCGGAAGGAGCCGCCCGCAAGCGGATCGCATGCACGGCGTTGGTGGTGGTCTCGCGGAGGCTGCGCCGGGTCGGGGCGTGCGAGTGTGCGTGGCTCTGCCGCGAAGTGCGGCGGCCGGACGTGAAGCCAGGGTTCCAGACCCAGACCCCGAGCC
>CAYQAD010000373.1:0-2343 GCA_964415125.1 uncultured Phycisphaeraceae bacterium
GCCCTTCGTCTACGCGGCGTGGGTGTGCCGGGCCGAGGACTGGGACAACCCCGAGCGCCGCCGCGAGCTCGAGTCGGCCGCGGCGCTGCTCGAGCGGCAACGGCTGCACAACGCCACCCGCCTCGCGGGCATCGTCGCCGAGGTCGCACCCCGGCACCGCTGGCCGGTGGACCTGGCGTCCCGCTACGTGGGTTCGCTGCTGCGGTACGACCTCGACGCCGAGGCCCGTCGCGGCGCCGAGGCGTTCATCGCGCGGGCGTCGGCGATGGGGCTCGTGCCGCCCGGACCTTTGCAATTCGCGGGAGCCGAGGCCCGGGTCTAGCCGTACCGTGGGTGCGTGCCACCCTTGCCCGAGCTCAAGGTGAGTGTCTTTGCCGACCTGGTGTCGCAGCTGCGCTACGCGCCGCGGGCCAAGCTCGCCGAGGACATCGCCCGGGCCGAGGCATTGGCAGCCGACATCGAGCCCGAGCAGATGTACCCCGAGGACTGGCTCGAGTATCGCATCACCGATGTTCGGCGATCGTTCGAGGACCCCGCGCTGGTGCCCGGGGCCGCGGTGCTTTTGGAGCTTTCCTCGCTGGTCGAGCACCTGTGCGAGCGCGGGAAGATCGCTGCCCGCGAGTGCGGGGCCGACGCGGTCACGCTGGACCAGCTCGCCGCCCGCTGGCAGGTGAGCCGAAAGACGGTCGACCGATATCGCCGACGCGGGCTCATCGCCCGGCGCGTGCGGCTCGACAATGGCAAGCCGGGCTTGGTCGTCACGGCCCCCGCCGCCGCCCTCTTCGAGCGTCGCCATCCCGACCTGATCGATCGGGCTGCGCGGTACTCACGCATCGAGCGCGACGTCGAGCAACGCATCGCCCGGCGCGCGGAGCGATACGCCCGCGCCGGGCTCAGCCTGAACCAGGCGGCGCTGCGGCTCTCCCGCCGATTCGATCGCAGCCACGAGGCCGTGCGCCAGCTGCTCCGCCGCCAGGACAGCCAGCGGGTCGAGCCCATCTTCTCCGAGGCCGGCCCGCTCACGGGCACGCGCCGAGCCGCGGCCTGGCGCGCCACGCGACGGGGCATCTCCACCGCCGACCTCGCAAAGCACTTCGGCAAGACCCGGCCCGCCCTCTCCCGCGCGGTGAACCACGAGCGCGCCGACCGCCTCCATCGGCTCTTGCTGGGTCCGGGGCTCGGAGATGGACCCCCGCCGGCGGATGCCCGCGAGGAGGTGCTAGCGCCCGCGGCCGTGCGCGCGGGGCTCGTGGCACGGGGGCCCGCCACGCTCGGCGACCTGATTGCGGACGCTCGGACGAGTCGATCGCCGGTCGTTGCCGAGGAAGCAGCGCAGCTCTCGGCGATGGTCTTCCTTCGGCGTGCCGCGGCCGCCGCCCACGCGTCGCTCGACCACACGCAGCCCGAGGCGCTCGTGCTCGACCAGATCGAGACCGATCTGCGCCACGCGTCGATGCTCAAAGCAACCCTGCTCCGCACGCACCTCGTGCGCATCGGCGACACGCTCGACCAGCGGCTGGGCGTCCCGCTCGAGAAGCTCGGGACCGACGCGGCGCGCGCAACCATTCTGGGCGCGATCGGGGCTGCCGCACGCGGGCTCGACACCCTCAGCCCCGCGCGCGGCTCGCGTCCCGCCGCGGCGATCGGGCTCGCCGTCGACCGGCATGCCGTCGGCCTCGCCAAGGCCCGCGCCGCGAGCAGCCGCGCCACGCCAATGCTCGACATGAACGCCCGCGTGCCCGACTGGACCGCCACGCTCGACCCCTGGCAACGCGACCTCGCGCCCGACCCGCGCGTGGCGATGGTGCTGGACCAGATCGATCCGAAGCACGCGAGGCTGCTGACCGCGCGGTTCGGCCTCGACGGCTCGATGCCCCGCACGCTCTCGCAGATCGCCGAGGACACGGGCACCGGGCGGACGGCGCTGGTCCGACGCGAGCCGCGGGCGCTGCGCGAGGCGCTCCGCGCCGCCCGTACCATGCCGACATGACGACCCGGCCCGCGACCGCACCCGGCATCACGCACGTCCGCCCCATCATCGGCATGGAGGTGCACATCGAGCTCTCGACGCGCACGAAGTGCTTCACACGCGTCGCGAATGTTGCCCACTCCGGCACCCACGATGCGGACGCAAACACGCTGATCGACCCGGTGACGCTCGCGCTGCCCGGCGCGATGCCCGTGCTCAACCGCGCGGCGGTCGATCTTTCCATGCGCATGGGCCTGGCGATGGGCTGCTCGATCAACCGCACGAGCGTGTGGGATCGCAAGAGCTACTTCTACCCCGACCTGCCCAAGGCCTACCAGATCTCCCAGTACGACCTCCCGATCTGCGGCCCCGGC
>CAYQAD010000374.1:0-2337 GCA_964415125.1 uncultured Phycisphaeraceae bacterium
ATCCGCCCGACGGGGCTGGTCGATCCGGTCATCGAGATCCACTCGGCCCAGGGGCAGGTCGCCGACCTGCTCGAGCGGTGCCAGCAGGTCGCGGCGCGTGGGGAGCGCGTGCTCGTGACGGCGCTCACGAAGCGGCTGTGCGAGGACCTAACCAACTACCTCGACGAACATGGCGTCCGCGTGCGCTACCTGCACAGCGAGGTCGAGACGCTTGAGCGCGTGCAGATCCTCACCGAGCTTCGGCAGGGCGAGTTCGACGTGCTGGTGGGCGTGAACCTGCTGCGCGAGGGGCTCGACCTGCCGGAGGTGAGCCTCGTGTGCATCTTGGATGCCGACAAGGAGGGCTTACTCCGCAGCGCAACGAGCCTGATCCAGCAGATGGGCCGAGCGGCGCGCAACGCGGGCGGGCTGGTGGTGATGTACGCCGACAAGATCACGCCCGCGATGGCCGAGGCGATGGAGGAGACCGAGCGCCGGCGTGCGAAGCAGATCGCCTACAACGAGGCCCACGGCATCGTGCCCAAGACGATCAAGAAGGCGATCCGCACGGGCATCGAGGGCGAGCTGCGAGCGCGCAAGCAGGCCCGCGAGGCCGTGGCGGATACCGAGGCAAAGTTCCGCGCCGGCGACCTGGTCGAGGCGCTGGAGGCGGACATGATCGCGGCGGCCGAAGCGATGGAGTTCGAGCTCGCCGCCCGCCTGCGCGATCAGGCGGCGGCGGTGAAGAAGCTCGTCGACGCCGACGGCCCGGACGTGGAGATGACCCGCTCGGCGGCCGAGGCCCTCGTTGGGGGCGGCAAGAAGGGCAAGCGCGGACGCGGCTCGGGCAAACCCGGCGCACCGGGCAGCAAGGCGGGCCGGAAACGCGCCTCCAAGGGCGGCGGCGGGCGGGGCCGATAGGCACCCGCGCGGACGACGGACTCGGCCGGCTACAGTCCGGGCATGAACCCGAACGATTCGCGAACTGGCGGCGGCCCGAACGACGGCCGGGACTGGCGGGGCATCACGCGCCGGTTCGGCTATTACTTCGTCGGCATCGCGGTGGGCTTCGCGCTCTTGGGCGTGATGCGGCAGTTTCGCCCGCCCCGCCCGCCGCCCGGAAACCTCAACGCCCAGGCCGCGCCCAACACGCCGGCGAACGCGAATGACCAGTCTGCCTCCGATGACGCAAGGGCGGAGCCGGCGGCCGGCGAGGCGAACGACTAGCCACGCGAGGAAGAATAAGAGCACGGCGCATGGGCCGATGCGGAAGGACACGGATGGCGCGCACGGACGCACAGAAGGGCACGGCTGCGGTGGCGAAGAAGAAGACGCCCGCGAAGCGGACCACGAAGAAGACCCAGCCAAAGAAGGCTGCTTCGAAGAAGTCGGCCCCGAAGCGCGCGACGGCCTCCAAGCCTGCCGCGAAGCCCGCCTCGCAGGCCGAGCCGAAGGCCACGCTGCGCATCCGCGACGAGCGAACGATCCGCGTCCGCGGCGCCAAGGAGCACAACCTCAAGGGCGTCGACCTGGACATCCCGCGCGATCAACTCGTCGTGATGACCGGGCTCTCGGGCAGCGGCAAGAGCAGCCTCGCCTTCGACACGATCTTCGCCGAGGGGCAGCGCAAGTACATGGAGTCGCTGTCGGCCTATGCCCGGCAGTTCCTCGATCAGCTCAAGAAGCCCGACGTCGAAGAGGTCGAGGGCATCCCCCCCACCATCGCGATCGAGCAGCGCTCCGCGGCCCACAACCCCCGCTCGACCGTCGCGACCACGACCGAGATCTATGACTACCTGCGATTGCTCTATGCCCGCTGCGGGACGCCCTACTCCTGGGCGATCACCAAGCAGAAGAAGGACGGCACGATCCAGGCCCGCTCGGGCGCGCCGATTTCGGCGACGAGCGCGACGCAGATCGTCGACTCGATCATGACGCTCGCCGAGGGCACGCGCCTGATGGTGCTCGCGCCGGTCGTGCGCGACAAGAAGGGCTTCCACAAGGACGTGCTCGAGTCGCTCTCGGCGGGCGGCTGGCAGCGGGTGCGGGTCAATGGCGCCATCGTTGACCTGCGCGATGCGCTCAAGGCGGGCGGCGAGAACCCGCTCGACCTCGGGCGATACCACAAGCACACGATCGAGGCGGTCATCGACCGGGTCGTTGTCAAGCCCGACGCCCGGCAGCGACTGGCCGAGAGCGTCGAGTCGGCGATCGCGCTGGCCGAGGGCTCCATCATTGTCGCGATCAACGATGCCGAGGATCGCGAGAAGTGGACCGACCGCGGGTACAGCACGAAGTTTGCCGACCCGGAGCATCCGGAGGTCTCGCTCGACGAGCTGAGCCCGCGGCTGTTCTCGT
>CAYQAD010000375.1:0-2327 GCA_964415125.1 uncultured Phycisphaeraceae bacterium
AGGGTGAGGGCACAGGCGGCGAGGATCAGGGTGGGTGCGTGGCGCATGGTGGTGTTCTCGGGTGGGGTTCGTCGGTGTGGGTTAGTCGGAAGGGGCTTCGGCGCTGAGGTGGTTTCGGAGCCATTCTGCGAGTGCGGGGTCGGGGTATGCGTGGTCCCAGGCGTTGTGGCCGACGCCGACGTGGAGGGTGAGTTCGGCTTCGGCACCGCGGGCGGCGAGCGCTTCGTAGAGGGCTTTGGATTCTTGGTGTGAGATGACGGTGTCTTCGTCGCCGTGGAAGAGCCAGACGGGCATGCCGGCTTCGGCGAGGGCATCGGCGATGGCGGCGACCTCGGGAGAGTCGGGTGTTGCGGGGGGCTTGGGCTCGAAGGTGCCGCTCGTGAAGCGGGGCGCGTTGTAGGCGCAGACGGGTGCGGCGGCGGCGAAGCGGTGGGGGTGGCGTGCGGCGAGGGCGAGCGTGCCGTGGCCGCCTTGGCTGAGACCTGTAATAGCGATGCGGTTCGTGTCGATGGTGTGGGCTTCGGTGGCGAGGTCGAGCATAGCGAGGACGGCGGATTCGTGGTCTTCCCACTCGCTGTCCTGGGTTGGTTTTTGGGGCATGATGACGACCATGGGCCAGCGGTCGTTCGACCAGATGAGTTCCTTGCCCAGACCGACGGCGAGGTGTCGGGTGCCGTCGGTGCCGCACTCGCCTCGGCCGTGGAGGAAGAGCAGGCCCGGGGCGGGCGTGTTGGGTGGGAGGTTTGCGGGTCGGTAGATGGCGTAGCGGTAGTCGGTGGGTGTGCCGTCGGGCCCGGGGTGGGTGAGTGTGTGGAGCGTGAAGCCGGCGGCGGGCGGGCAGGGGGCGGTGGTTTCGTGGTCGGTTGGGGTTGGTGAGGCAAGCGCGAGGGCGATGGGGAGCGCGAGTGCGAGGGCGGCGATGGCGTGGGCGGCGGTCGTGGCGGTCATGGCGGTCATGGCGTGGAGCGTACCGCGCCCTGTTCGCGGGGCGTGCGGCTTGTCGGTGCGCGGGTAGGCTCGTGACATGCCTGGAAAACTGATGATGCGTGCGGCGGCTGTGGGGGCGGTGCTCTGTGCTTTGGGCGTGGCGCGCGGCGGTGGTGATGCGGCTGGTGAGTTGGTGTTTGGGCGTGTCGGTGCGATTGGGCTCGGCGGGGTTGGGTCGGCGGAGGTGGTGGTGCACGACGCGGCGGGCGGGCGGTTTCTGGTGACGAACGCGGCGGCGGGCCGGGTGGAGGTGCTCACGCTCGATTGGGAGGGTGGTGCGGCCGGGCGATTTGTTCGGGACGCGCCGATTGAGGTGGGCGCGGGGTTGAACTCGGTGTCGGTGAACCCGGTTGAGGTGACGCGGGATGGCGGGGCGCGGATTCGGGTGGCGGTCGCGGTGGCGGGTGAGCCGAAGACGGCGGCGGGGCGGGTGCTGCTGCTCGATGAGGAGGATCGGGTGGTGTGGTCGGTGGTGGTGCCGGCGCTGCCGGACATGGTGACGTTCACGCCGGATGGGACGCGGGTGGTGGTGGCGTGCGAGGGGGAGCCGGCGGATGGGGTTGATCCGGCGGGCGCGGTGGCGGTGATCGACGTGGTGGGGCCCTTTGTCGATCAGCCGACGGTGCGTGTGGCGACGCTTGATGACGTGACGATCGAGCCCGAGTACGTCGCGGTGACGGCGGACGGGTCGCGGGCGGTGGTGACGTGCCAGGAGGCGAGCGTGCTTGCGCTCGTGGATCTGGAGGCGGTGGCGATCGAGCGGTTGGTGGCGTTGCCGGCGGTGGACTACGCGGGGGCGGGTGAGATGCTTGATGCGAGTGATCGGGATGGAGACGCGGCGGGGCGGGTGTGGCCGGTGCTTGGGATGCGGCAGCCGGACACGGTGGTGCGCGCGGATGTGCGCGGCTCGGCGTACTTCCTGACGGCGGATGAGGGTGATCCGCGCGCGGGTGAGGACGTGCGCGTGAAGGACTTGCGGCTGGATTCATCGGTGTTTGCGGACGCGGGGGCGCTTCGGCGTGATGATGCGATCGGGCGTTTGCAGGTGTCGCGGCTGCGCGGGGATGTGGACGGGGATGGCGAGCACGAGGAGTTGCACGCGTTCGGCGGGCGGCGGATGAGTGTCTGGGATGCGGACGGCGGGTTTGTCGCGGACACGGGGGACATGTTCGAGCGGGTGATTGCCAAGCGGCTCGCGGATCGTGATGGCGGGCGTGACGACAACCGGGGGCCCGAGCCCGAGGCGTTGTGCGTGGGTGTTGTTGGTGGGCGGACGATCGCGTTTGTGGGGATGGAGCGGCAGCCGGTGATCGTGGCGGTGGATGTGACCGAGCCGGCGC
>CAYQAD010000376.1:0-2325 GCA_964415125.1 uncultured Phycisphaeraceae bacterium
GCGGATGGCGCTGAGCGCGCTCTGGACGTCGTTGGCTGCTTGCTTGCGTGGCATGTGTGGTTGCTCCCTCGACCTGATCCTGGTGGTGGTGCGCGAGCGTGTTCGCGCGTGCGGAGCGGGTCATCGGTGGTCTGCGGTCGGCGCTGGATGATGCGGATCGATCGTTCGGGGTTCCCCGGATTGCCGCACTTGCGCATCCCGCCCACGCGCTACGGTCGCGCGGGTCCGATTGCGCTTGTGCGCTCGTTGGTGGTTATGCGCTTGTGTTGCGCTCCCCCGAGCGCAGGGTGTAGTGGAGGTAGACCCCATGTCAGACGAACAGCTCAACGAGTTGCGTGCGCTGCGGGCGCGTGTGGATGTGTGCCGGCGCGAGTTCGCGGAGGGTGCGCTCGAGCTCGCTGTGGATGAGCCGACGAAGCACTTCGCGCACAAGGCGGTGGAGGCGTTCGCGAAGCTGGGGGATGACCTGCGCAGATACGAGTTTGCCCTGATGCACTGCGGGTCGCGCGGCGCGTGAGGGTTCGGTCGTCGGAAACCGTGCGCGGTTGTGTCAAGGTCGTCGGCTGAGTGATCGATTGAGCGGCGGTCGCCTCGTCACGGCGACGTGGACCAGCACACCGCCAAGGAGACGATCATGAGCAGCCTCAGCACCGTGAAGTTTGATTCCGACGACATCCAGAACGTCCTTCAGGACCTGAACGACGGCCAGGTCGACGAGCTCGCGTTCGGCGCGATCCAGCTCGACGAGAAGGGGACGATCCTGCAGTTCAACGCCGCGGAGGGCGCGATCACCGGTCGCGACCCCAAGGCGGTGATCGGCAAGAACTTCTTCAACGAGGTCGCGCCCTGCACCAAGAGCCCCGAGTTCTACGGCCAGTTCGTGAAGGGCGTCGAGTCGGGCGAGCTGAACACCATGTTCGAGTACGTCTTTGACTACAACATGCAGCCCACCAAGGTGAAGATCCACATGAAGAACGCGATCTCGGGCGACACCTACTGGGTTCTCGTCAAGCGCATCTGACCGACGTCCGATAGACGCTGCATGGCGCAGCGCATCGACAACTCGGTGGCCCGCTTCGAGCGGGTCGTGGCCTCGCTCCTCGCGTCCGAGCTCCACGCCTCCAGGCGGGATGGGTTCGAACGCGGGGAGCGTGTGCGTTGGGGGTCCGACACGCCCGTGTCGGGGGGCGAGATCGGGGTGGACTCGCTCGAGCTGATCGGCGTCGCGACGGCGATCAGCGACTTCTTCGGGCTGCACCAGATCGGCATCGAGGACCGCCTGCTCGTGGACCGCACGATCGGCGGGTGGGGGAAGCTCGTCGTCGAGGCGATCGACAACGGGTGCGAGACGCTCGCGTTCCGGACGTCGGGGACGTCGGGCGAGCCGAAGCGGATCGAGCACGATCTCGGTGCGTTGCGCGCCGAGGCGCGGTTCTTTGCCGATCGGTTCGCGGGCGTGGAGCGCGTGGTCGCGCTGGTGCCGGCGCACCACCTGTACGGGTTCGTGCACACGGTGCTGGTGCCCGAGGCGCTGGATGTTGAAGTGGTGGACAAGGAGTTCGCGCTGCGGACGGGGGTGGTGCGCGGGCTGCGTGCGGGGGATCTGGTTGTGGCGACGCCCTTCGTGTGGGAGGAGCTGCGCACGCTGGGGATCGAGATCCCCGCGGGTGTGCGTGGCGTCAGCTCGGGCGCGCCGATCGACGAACAGACGTGGCGCGGCGTGCTCGCGCTCGGGCTCGATGAGCTCACCGATGTCTACGGCAGCACCGAGGCGGGCGCGATCGGGTGCCGGACGGAGGCGGGCGGGCGGTTCACGCCTGTGGATGAAGAGAAGGCGCGTGCGAGTGCGCAGGATGCGCTGGAGTGGGACGGGGACGGGACGTTCGTCGTCACGGGGCGCGCCGACGACTGCGTGCAGGTGGGCGGCGTGAACGTTTCGCGCTCGCTCGTCGCGGGGACGATCCGCGAGCATGTCGACGTGAGCCAGTGCGTGACGGGGCTCGATGGGGATGGCGCGGATGCGCGTCTGTGCGCGCACGTAGTGCCTGTGGGGGGTGTGGACCGCGCGGCGCTGGTGGACGCGCTGCGTGCGCACGCGCGGGAGAGCCTGCCGGCGCCGGCGAGGCCCGCGGTGTACGTCGTGGTCGATGCGCTGGAGACGAGCGCGATGGGCAAGCCGGTTTTGCCGGTGCGTCGGGCGGGGTAGGCTCCTTCGGTGCTGGGCGTAGCGCGGTCGTGTGACCGGTGCTGGGCGTGGCGATGAAGGAGGTTCGGGATGTTGCGATCGACGACGGCGGCGTGTCTGCTTGCGGCTGCGTGCGCGAT
>CAYQAD010000377.1:0-313 GCA_964415125.1 uncultured Phycisphaeraceae bacterium
GCGATGTTCGCTCGGCCCGGTTCGTGCTCAGGCCACCAGAGTCACCAAGCGTCGGGCTAATCCAGTCGTACGTGCTGGTCGGTGTGCTCGCTGTTGTAGAACCCACCCACTCTGACCGCGCAAAGCCGCCACCGTCCCACGATCCCTGGAGCCCGGATGTGAAGGGACCTGCGAAATACTCTTGGTTCTCTGTGGCGTAAAAGATTTGACCCTGCACCATTGAACGCACGTTCGTCGCGCACACCAGTGAGCGAGCCGCGCCGCGGGCTGAGCCCAGCGCGGGCAGAAGAATGCCGATGAGCAGCGCGATGAT
>CAYQAD010000377.1:323-2310 GCA_964415125.1 uncultured Phycisphaeraceae bacterium
TGGCGATGACAACGAGCAGTTCGATAAGCGTGAAAGCATGCCTTGAGGCTCTGTACTTCATCTGACGCGACTCGCTTTCGGATTTGCGGCAAGGCCGGAGGCTGATTTACTTTCGTCGAAGGCGCTTGGCTGGAGACTCGAGAACTTTCAGTTCGCCTGTTGAGGCGTCGACCACGGCGGCCAATTCTCCATCTAGCAACCGCAGCATTTCCTCTGAACCACGGCCCAACTGCCAAACACCGGATGTCTCGTCTTGCGAGGCCGCGAAAAGCACCTCTTCGCCCGTCTCGGGGTGCCGCTCAGGTAACACGACCCCGCGCCTTGACGTATCAACGACGTAAAGCTGACCGGTTCTCACATCAACGAGCGTGAGTTCGCCAGAGACAGGAACAGAGGTTCCCGACTTCAGCACGTTCCAAGCGGACCACCCCAAGGCAGCAGCGGCGGCCAAAAACAGGACGATCTGCCAGGGCTTCACTTTGCCGCTTGTCATCGTTTGGATACCTCTGTCATCCCCGACCACGGATCGAAACCCTGACGCGTGGGTGGCTCGAGAGAACCGGCCCGCTCGCGAAGCGCCAAGCATAGCCCTCGGGTTCGATCGTTGCCCCGCTGCGCACGCGGGAGCCGCGTTCCTTCACATTTCTTTCATACTTTGATCGGGCGTAACCGACACCCGACCATCGTCCTATCGGACTCGGGCGGGCGATGTCGTGGTTCAGCGTGTGCCGCCGTCGCGGGGCTTGATGTCGACGGCGACGGGGTAGTGGTCGGCGGCGTAGCCCTCGGGCGGCGGGTAGTCGCGGTAGCTGATGCCCTCCTGGCGGGCGGTGGTGCCGAGGACGAAGGCCGAGCCGCGGACGATCTCGCGGCTCATGCCGGGGCTGACGAGCACGTGATCGATCGCGCGGCCGGACTCGTGGGTGACGTGGGCGGGGTCGAGGTCGGCGGTGTCATCTTCTTCGCCGCGCGGCGTGTGTCCCATGACATCGCGGAAGCCGAGCTCGAGATAGTGCTCGATGACGCCGTCGCCCATCTGGGCGTTGAAGTCGCCGAGGATGACGATGTTGTCCGAGGGCTTGAGGCCGCTGGTCGCGATGATCTCGACGAGTTTCTTGGCTTCGGCCTCCCGCCAGTAGCCGTTGTACCGGCCGGACTTGTGGTGGAGGTTGAAGAGGGTGAGCTCGTAGGGCTCGCCGGCCTCGTCGGATTGGTCGGTTTGCCCCTGGGCGGGAACCTCGATGGTGACTTGCAGCGGGCCTCTGCGGAAGTTGATGGGCTCGCCGGCGTACCAGTTGTCCTGGTTGCCGTACTTCTCGGGGTGGACGCCGCCGAGGGCGATCTGGCCGTAGGACTTGGCGTCGGTGATGGGGAATCGGCTGAGGATGCCCTGCTCGATGCCGCGTTGGTCGCCGGTGTCGATGCTGACGAGGTGGTCGTAGCCCATGCCCTTGAGGTGCTCGTCGCGGAAGGCGCGGAGAACATCCTCGGACTCGATCTCCTGGATCGCGAGGATGTCGGCGCCGAGGGCGCGGATGGCTGCGGCGACGGCGGCGATTTCCTCGTCGGGCTTCTGCCATTCGACGTCATCGCGGGGGCTGACAGGGTCGTCGACGCCGTCGAACATGTTCTCGATGTTGTAGGTGGCGATGCGGATGGTGCCCTCGGCCTTGACGGGCGCCTGGGCGACGCCGAAGCGCTGGACGCCGACGCGCCAGTCGGGTTCGGCGGCGGTGCCTGTTGTGGTATCTGTCGGCTGCGTGTGCGTGCTCGCGAGCGCGCAGGAGGTTGCGGCGGCGAGGGCGAGGGTGGTTGCGAGGGCGTTGGTCCGGCGCATCGGCGATCTCCGTGGGAATCGTGCCGCGACCGGGAGCGGGCGCGGGGAGGCAAGCGTAGGGGGCGGGTCTACACGACGGCCGCGGGGGCGATGCCGAGTGCCGCGGCGAGCAGGCCCGGCTGCATCGGGGGCGTGAGGGCGTCGGCGGGG
>CAYQAD010000378.1:0-2306 GCA_964415125.1 uncultured Phycisphaeraceae bacterium
GAGGAGCACGTAGCCCAGCAGCGCGATGAGTGCGAACTCGACGAGGACGCTGCCCCTACGGGTTACGCGACGTGTGGCGCGGTTGGCGGGTGCTCGGCTTGTCGTGGGCGGTGTGGTCATGCGAGCCAGAGGATGAGCGTGGCGACGATCGCGCCGCCGGCGATGGCGGGGGCGTAGGCGAGGGTGTGCTGTTTCTTTGACTTGGCGATGAGCGCGAGGATCCCGCCGATGAGGGCGGTGGCGGTGAGGAGGTAGACCGCGCCGAGGCCGCCGACGCACGCGCAGCAGGCGCAGGCGAGCTTGACGTCGCCGCCGCCGAAGGCGCGGACGGCAAAGAGCGGGAGCGTGATGACCGCGCCGACCGCCAGACCGACGAGCGCCTGCACGAGGTCGATGGGCAGGAGGCCCGCGGTGGAGGCGATGAGTCCCCAGATGAGGATGGCGGCGGGGATCCAGTTTGGGATGGTGCGTGAGCGGAGATCGAGTGCCGCGGCGGCGACCGCGAGGGCGGGCATGACCCAGATCGTGGCGAGGATGATGCGGAGGGTTTCGTTCATGGTGTGCGGGCCCGTGGCTACGGCGAGCCGGTGCTCTCGAAGGCGGGCGGGAGGACGAGCTCGTCGAGCGAGCCGTCGGCGTTGCCGAAGTTCTGGTCGAGGCGGTTGGTGCCGGTGTTGTTGAGGATCTCGTCGAGGTTGGGTGCGATTGGGGCGCCGGTGGTGGGGTCGGTGAGCTCGATGATGGGTCCTGCGGTGAGGCCCGGGTTGTCGGTGGGGTGCGCGCCGGGGGCGGCGGCGAGGGAGAGCCCCAGGAGGCTGCCGACTTTGGCGCCGACGAGCGCGGCGGCTGCGGCGGCGGCGAGGAAGAGGGCGGCTGCGGCGATGGCGTATTCGAGAAGCCCTTGGCCTGGCCGAGACCGGTGAGAGGATGCGCGCCGGGCTGGTCGTCGGGCTGGGCGCCGACCTTGGCGGTGGGTGGGGAGCGGGTGTGATGGTGTTGGCGTGGGCGGCATGGGGTGCGTTCAGAATACGAAAACCCTCCCGATCATCGACCGGGAGGGCTGGAAATCGTGCAAAGCGCGATTTGGAGTGGGCGTGTTGGTGGGGGAGGGGTGTTAGAAGGAGGGCTCGCGGACGAGGTCGCCGAGGTCGAGGCTGAGGCCGTTGTCGTCGAAGCCGAGGTTGGAGTTGGTGCGCTCGGTCTGCTGGTTGGCGAGGATGGTGGGGAGGTCGACGGCGATGGGGACGCCGCCACCGGCGTTCTGGTACTCGACGATGGCGCCGGTCTGGATCGGGCCGTTGGAGCCGGGGTCGTTGCCCGGGAGGACGGTTGCGACGGCGGCGAGCAGCTCGCCGGTCTTCTGGCCGATGATGGCGACGGAGACGACGCCGACGAGGGCGATGCCGGCGACGAGCAGGGCGTACTCGGTGAAGCCCTGGCCCTTCCGATCCTTGATGAGACGCTTGAACATGGGGAACTCCTCTGGGTGATATCGCGGGGTGATGTCTTTGGGTGACAGGCCGACTGGGTGGTGCCGGTGGGCCGTGGTGGGCGGTCCGGACGGCGGGGTGGGTATTGGATGCCAACTCCAATGCTGACAGTGACTTGCTGTCGCGGAGTGGGCCCCCCTTCAGACTACTCGAATCTGGTGGGGCGTCAAACTGGATCAGCAGATGAAGGGCGTGTCAAGTGCTTCCAGTCCGGTTTTCGGGCCGGGCGGCCGTCATGGTCTTCCCAGATTGACTGGTTGGGCGTTGAGATTGGCGGCGGGGCCGGGAAAAGCGTGTGGGCGTCAGCCGACGCCCGCCTCGACCGCGGCGGCGGCGGGCGGGTGTGGGACGGCTGTTGGGGGTGGGATTCGCAGGTAGCGGGCGAGGATGCCCGACCCGAAGTAGAAGGGGAGGGTGTCGACGAGGGCTGCGAGGATCTTGAAGACGTAGCCGGTCGCGATGAAGACGCCGAGCTGGGCCCAGAGTCCTCGGTCGGTGTCGATGGGCAGGGCGCTGGCGTAGAAGTGCGTGATGAGGATGACGGCGACGGTGTCGACGAGCTGGGAGACAAGCGTTGAGCCGTTGTTTCGGAGCCAGAGGTGCTTGCCTCGGGTGAGGCGCTTCCAGAAGTGGAAGACCTGGACGTCGATGAGCTGGGCGACCATGTAGGCGACCATGGAGGCGGTGACGGCCCCGAACGCGAGGGCGCGAACCTCGAAGAAGACGGGGAGTCGGCCCGCGGCGTCGGTGGCGATCTTGCCGGTCTCGGGGTCGAGCGCTTCGAAGCCCGGCAGGGCGCCGCCGAGCCAGAGGATG
>CAYQAD010000379.1:0-2291 GCA_964415125.1 uncultured Phycisphaeraceae bacterium
CGCGCAACAACGGCGACGACGGAATCGAGACCAACTTCGCGGGCGTCGTGGAAAACTGCGTCGCCAACGAGAACGCAGATGAGGGCATCTTCGTCGGCACGGGCTCGACCGTGCGCGGATCGACCGCCGCCGGCAACGACAGCGTCGGCATCCTCGCCGGCTTCAGCGTCAATATCATCTCGAGCTCCGCCTACAAAAACGGCTCGCACGGCATCCAGATCAACGGCGACAGCACCGTCCGCTTCTGCAACGCCGACAACAACGGCCGGCTCACCAGCAGCGGCGCAGGCATCCGCAACATCGGCTCGGGCACCGTCATCGATTCGTGCAACGCCAGCGACAACGACGAGGGCATCTTCGCCGTCAACGACACGCTCGTGATGCGCTGCTTCGCCGATGGCAACGGCACCGACTACCTCATCGCGCCGGGCTTGCCCGTCACGCCGATCGCCAATGTCGCGACCGCGGGCCCCTTCGACAACATCGAGGGCTTCTAGATGCACGAGTCGTAGAGCCGCCGCGGCCCCCGCCACGCATGCCACAACATCGCCAGCGCACGCCGAGCGTCCGATATCCCGAGCATGCTTGATTCGCCCGGCTCGCCGTGGTGTTCTTATGACCGCAGATGCATCGCTCGCGCTCGCCGCGGGCACCCGAAGAGAGGATCCGTCCATGCCCGCCCGTCACGCACTCGCGGCGATCGCTGCAGCATCCACCGCCTGCGCCGCCATCGCCGGCCCGCTCACCCCGCCCGCCGGCCCGCCCGCGCCAACCTACCGCACGCTCGACCAGGTCGAGCCCAGGACCGACATCGCCACCGTGCCCGGGCTCGGCTTCGATCAGCACACCATCACCGAGCCCGGCTCCTACTACCTCACCGCCAACCTCGTCTCGGCCGCGTCTGTTGCGATCAACGTCACCGTGCCCGACGTGGTCATCGATCTCAACGGCTTTGTGATCGACGCCAACCTCATCGCCATCCGCATGACCGCGAGCACCGGCACACTCACTGTCCGCAACGGCACCATCCGCGGTGCCTCCAGCAACGCGCTCGCGCTCACGAGCCCGCAAACGTCGCGTGCGATGGTCGAAGATGTCGTGATTGACGACTGCGGCGTCGGCCTGCAAATCGGCTTCGGCGGCATGGCGGCACGGTGCGTCATCGTGCAAACGCCCGGCGACGCGGTCTCCGGCGAGGACTCCGCACGCGTCCTCGACACCACGATCCTCACCGGCGGCGGTATCCGCATGCGCCGCTTCGCCCACGTCGAGCGCGTGCGCCTCGAGAACATCAACGACGACGGAATCCGTGTCGAGGCCGAATCGCTCGTGCGTGACGCCGTCGTCTTCGGCGCCGCTGGCGATGGCATCCAAACCCGCGAACGCGCACGCGTCGAGTCGAGCAGCGTGCGCAGCGTCGATCGGGTCGGCATCATCGCGGGCACGGCCAGCCAGGTCGTCGGATGCACGGTCGTTCAGGCCGCGTTCGACGGCTTCGCCATCGACTCGGGATCACGCATCGAACGGTGCATCGCCGAGAACAACACGCGGGACGGCTTCGAGATCGAGAGCAACTGCATCGTGCTCGCGTGCATCGCACGGTCGAACGATCAGGATGGATTCAACTTCGATCCCACATGCATCGTCATGGACAGCCTCGCGACGAGCAACGGCGGCGACGGCTTCGATCTGGAAGACGGCAGCATCGCCCGCAACAACATCGCATCGTTCAACGGCACCAGCGGTACCGGCGCGGGCATACGAGTCCTCATCAGCAGCGGCACACGCCTCGACGGCAACACCGTCCGCAGCAACCCGATCGGCATCGAGCTGAGCACAAACTCCAACTGCCTCGTTGTCCGCAACTACGCCGAAGGCAACACGATCAACTACCTCAACGTCGACCAGCCGATCGTCGGCCCCCTCATGCTCGGCACCGCCTCGCCCTGGGCCAACATCGATCAATAGCGCACCGGGCCAACCACGAGAGCGCACCGCATCAACGAGCCGCGAGTGTGAACGAGCGGTTCGGCGCGCGCGAGCGTCGGAGAGAAACCACCGCTCCCCTTGATGCAAAGGGCTTGATGCAAAGGGCCATCACGGTCGCGGCTCGTTGATGCAGAGGCGGACCAGCGCATCTGTCGCGCTACTCGTCGATGCCCAGGTCGGCCTTGGTGAACAGCGCCCGGAACGGCACGCCCGCCTTGGCCATCGTCTCGGCGGCGCCCTCCTGCCGATCGACCACCGCGATCGCGCCGAGCACCTCGGCGCCGGCGTCGCGCAGGCTCTGG
>CAYQAD010000380.1:0-2283 GCA_964415125.1 uncultured Phycisphaeraceae bacterium
AACTTCGCGCGGATCAGCTTCTCGCCCTGCTCGGGCGTCATCGAGCCCTCGGCGATGTACGCGGCGATCTCGCGCCGCGTCCGCTCCCGATGCCCGCTCTTCACGATCGACGTGATGATGCCCCCGAGGATCGCCGTCATGCCCACAATGCCGAGAATGAGGAACAGCAGCGTGTCCTCATCGGTGACGAGCTCTCTGATCGTGTCCATCGGAATGCACCCCTCCGAGGGCCAAGCCAGCGGCCCCGCGGTCTTGTTCGGAAGCCGACGCCGCCGATTTCACCCAAGACTAACACCCGCTCCAGCCCGGAACCACGCCGGCGCGTGTGTCGGCGGATACCCTCGGCGTGCCCGCGCCCGACCCCCGCGAGATCCTGGACCTCTACCGCCGCGGCTGGTTCCCCATGGCGGGGCCCGACAGCCCCGATCCGGGCGTCGCCGCCTCGCCCGGCACCAGCATCGAGATCTGGAACCCCGATCCACGCGCGATCCTGCCGCTTGAGGGCGACTCGCCGACGGGCGGCCTGCGCGTGTCGCGGTCGCTCGCCCGCGCCGTCCGCCGCCAGCGGTTCCACGTCGTCGCGAGCGAGGCGCCCATGGCCGTCGTCCGCGAGTGCGCCGCCCCAAGGCCGGGCCGCGGTGAAACGTGGATCGACGTGCGCATGCTCGAGATCTACGCCTCGCTCCACGCGGCGGGCCGCCTCGCAAGCATCGAGGCCTATCACGACCACGAGGGCGGGCGTGTGCTCGCCGGCGGCGTCTTCGGCGTGCTCGTCGGCGGGCTCTTTGCCGCCGAGAGCATGTTCACCGCCTTCGAGATCGGTATCCGCGACGCCTCGAGCGTCTGCCTCGTCCACCTGGTCGTGCACCTCCGCCACGCGGGCTTCGGCTTGCTCGATCTGCAATTCGCCAACCCGCACACCGAGCGGTTCGGCCTCGTTGAGATCCCCCGCGCTGAGTACCTCCGGCGTCTGTCGGGCGAGATCGATCGCCCGGTCTCGTTCGATGGCTTCGACGCCCGCCGAGCCGTCGCCGCCTGCTCGCCCGCGACGCCTTGAGGCGACGCGCTCGCGTCCGATAACCCGCGCCCGATCCGCCTTGGACGCCTCCTGGAAGGGCCGAGAAGTGCTGAAACGCGACGCTTTCTGCCAGGTAGGCGGCACTTTCTGTTGGTCCGGCCGCCTGCGGGGGGGATGATTCAACCCGCAGAGAGTCTCATTCGAGAAAGGGAGGGCTTCATGCTCCGCACTTGTGTTCCCGCCGCGTGTGTCGCGGCGTCGTCGCTCGCGGTCTCCGCCGCGACCGCCAGCATCACCATCGACCTCATGCCGACCAGCGACGCCGACGTGCAGTCGTCGGGCGTGCTCGGCGTTTCCGTCGAAGACAACGAGTCCAACCGCACGGCCCGGTCGGGCGGCAACAACGTCCGCAACTCCGTGTACGAGTTCGACCTGTCCAGCCTGCCCGCCGACGCGGTCATCACGGGCGCGAGCTTCAACGTCACGACGCGCCTCATCGTCAGCAACGTGGGCAGCGCCGCCGCCGATGTCACCTTCGTCACGTACGCGGGAGACGGCGTCGTCACCACCGCCGACTACCAGGGCAACACGGCGGGCAACGTCGCCGCCATCGCATCCGACCTCGTCGGCACCTCGGCGGGCACGGATGTGTCGATCGCTCTCGACAGCCTCGCCGACCTCCAGGCCGCCGTCGATGGCTCGGGCCTGCTCACGCTCCGCTCGCAGACGGTCAACTTCGTCACCTTCTCGGTGCACAGCCTCGAGACGACGTTCACCGGCGTGACGCTGCCGACACTCAGCATCACCTACATCCCCGCGCCCGCCACCGCTGCGCTCCTGCTCGGTGGCGTGCTGCCGATGGCTCGACGCCGTCGCGGCTGATCGCAGCCGGCAAGCCGGGTTGATCACACGCAAGGGCCCCGCCAGATCGGCGGGGCCCTTTTTCGCTCGCTCTAGTGCTGCTGCGTCGGCGTCGATGCACCGCGGACCGCCTCGATGAAACGCCGCGCTTCGGGCCTGGGGTCTCGCCGGCGGTTGTGCATGCCGGGCGGCAGCTCGCCCTCGTCCTGCCTGCTGTCCTTCCCGTGGAAGTTGAACCTTCCCACGAGGTTGCGGAGCTGGTCGGACTTCTCGCTCAGCCGCCCGACCGCGACCTCGCCGGCCCGCATGTTGTCGCCCGCGCGCGCCGAGTCGCTGGACACCTGCTGGATCACCTGGCTGATCTCCTCGGCCGCGGCCGCCTGTTCCTCGCTCGCCTTGGCGAT
>CAYQAD010000381.1:0-2269 GCA_964415125.1 uncultured Phycisphaeraceae bacterium
AGCTCTCGACACGCCAATCGCTCGCCTCGGCCAGCTCCACAAGCCGTGCCGGCAGCTCGCGCGAGCCCCACTCGAGCAGCACGTCCGTCGGCTCGGCCGCGAGGAGCGCCTCGTAGTCGATGCCCGCCTGGTCGCCCGCCGCCGGCAACGACTGGTCGGTCCACCGGTCGTACCCGTGCCGCGCCACGACCAGGTGCCCCGCGCCGACCTGATCCAGTAGCAACGCCACCGCCGGCGAGAGCGCCGCGACCCGCGTCGACACCTCCACCGGCTCGGTAGACCGCTCGATCGCGGGCGGCCCGAAGGTCGCGCGCACCCAGAACCCGATCGGAAGCGTCAACAACGCGAAGACCGCGAACGGAATCGCGACCCACTTGCCGTTGAGCGTGCGGTGGGGGGAGTGCGAAGAAGCAGGCTTGTCCATGCCGAACGGTAGACGCCCGCCCGCGTGCCGCCCGGCCTCTTACCCCGCGCATCCGTCCCCCAGGGGTGGGGCTAACGCCCCGACTGGCGGCCTTGTTTTTCTTCGAGCATCGCCGCGAACTGCAATCGCTCACGCATGAAGATCTCGCGCCATCGCGGATCGGTATCGATTAGCATGCCCCGATCGGCCCAGCCGACGATGTCCTCGTTCACGACCGAAAGCCGCGAAGCCGCCAGCACGCCGCCGCGCAGCGAGTTGAGGTACTGCGGGTCGAGCTCCAGCGCGTCGGTGTAGTGCCGAAGCGCCTGCTCGTCGTACCCGGTGAGGTGGTAGATGAGCCCGAGGTTGTCGTGCGGCCGCGGGTCGGTCGGGCTGATCGCCGCAGCGCGTTGCAGCGCACGCGAGGCGTCCATGTACCGCGCTTCCTCGATCAGCAGCACCCCGAGGTTGTTCCACGCGGCCCCCATCGAGTCGTGCAGCGTGACGGCCCGGCCGTAGTACTCGATCGCCCGGCGGCGCTCCAGGGTCGCCTTCTCCTCGTTGCCGCTCGCCGAAGCACGCTTCGAGCCCTCGGCGCTCTGCTGGGCAAGCTCGGCCAGCCGATGCGCCTCGGCAAGCCGAGCCGACGGATCCATCTCGGCATCGGGCGTCGCCGAGCGCCCCGAAGCCGCGCAGCCGACCATCGACGCCGAGCCAAGCACGCAACCGAACGCACACCCCAACACACAGCCCAACAGACGGGCACGCACGGCAAACGCGCTGGAACGAAACATCCGGGTGGTCTTCACGTCGATCATGCCTCGTCACGCTCCCATCGCTGAAACACGACGTTGAGTTCCCATGCGCTGTCCTGCTGCCGGCCCGGCGTGATGCGCAGCCGAAGGCTGTACACCTGCATCGCATCGATACGATCCGTCGCGAGCTGAACA
This sequence comes from uncultured Phycisphaeraceae bacterium, assembly GCA_964415125.1. GTDB lineage: Bacteria > Planctomycetota > Phycisphaerae > Phycisphaerales > UBA1924 > CAYQAD01. Next base: position 1,354 of record CAYQAD010000381.1, read on the forward strand.
AACTCGAGCAGGCGATCCAGATGCACGCTCGTGAGCGTGTACTCGTACCGCTTCGCCACAGCCCCCGGCGCGGTGTCGGTCGTGCGCTCACGCGGCGTCGGCAGGCGTTCTTCGATGCCCGCCCGCCGCGCAAGCGTTTCCATCGTGCTGAGCAGGTTCGGCAGGAAGTCGCCGATCAGCGCGGGCCCGCCGTCGTCCTGGGCGTTGCTGAGCACGTCGAGCTGCTCGATCGCGTCCTTGATCTCCTGCATCGAGCGCGTCTCGCGCTCGGCCCGCGCCTGGGCCTTGCCCTGTGCGCCGAGCCCGATGATCAGCACGATGCCCGCGATCGCGAGCACGAGGGACGCCAGCTGCACCATCCAGCGGGGCCGATTCCGGCGGGCCGTCGCCTGCGCGCCCGCCGCGAGGGCGTACCGGCCGTCCTCGTCGAGCCGCACGCGCCCGTTGCGCGAGTGGTCGCTCATGGCGCTCCCTCCCGCTCGAATCGTCCGACCTGCACGGGCCATCGCCCCGTGAACGAGGCTTGCAACGCGCCGTTCGCGCCGCGCACGTCGGTCGCCGTCCCCGTCCACTCTTCGATGAAGCCATCGATCGAGCGGAGCCCCTCGCTGAGCGCCTCGTACGTCTCGGTGTCCGGCACGGTGCCGACAAGCGACGCGTTGAACTGGTTGAGCTCGAGCGATTGCAGCTCCATCGGCACGCCCATGAGCACCAGCGTGAGTGTGTCCAGCTCGTTGAGCACGGGCCAGAGCGCCTGCACCTCGGGCGGCGCCGCCTGCGCCCGGCGCAGCTGCTCCACACGCGAAAGCAACGACCCGACCGGGTCGGGCTCGAGCAGCAACGCCTGATCCGTCGATCGAATGAGCTCGGTCCGCTCGGCTCGCAGGTCGTCGGCCGCGGCGCGCGCGTCGCCCAC
>CAYQAD010000382.1:0-2246 GCA_964415125.1 uncultured Phycisphaeraceae bacterium
CACGAACGCGTTCGAGTACCGCACCGAGATCTGCTCCCGCACCGGGTTGTCGTCCGACATCCCAAAATCGTCCGCCGTCGGCAAGGGCCGATCCTTCCGGGGGCTCACCCACGTCTCCCAGTGCTCGGGCCACTCGTCCAACGGCATCACGATCGAAGGCCACAACCACGCCTGCTCGAAATGCCCCGTCGTCCCGATCAGCACCCCCCGCGGATACCAGTGATACATCGCCACGTCCGGCTGCGGCTGAAAGTCAGGAAACAACTCCGCCATCGACGCCGGATACTCACCCGCCCCCCGGAACGGATGCCGCCCGTTCTCCAGGGCATACACCTGCATCACCTGCCCCACACTCCGCACATTCGCCAGCGCCACCGTCTCCAGCGCCGCCCCCCGAGCCCCGCGCAACGCCGGCGCCAGAATCGCAATCAACACCCCGATCACCCCGATCGCAACCAACAACTCCAGCAACGTAAACCCCCCCCTCCCCCGCGTGCGGGGGAGGTGCCCGGCGCAGCCGGTCGGAGGGGGAACGCAACCAACAGATCCGTCACAACACGATGCGCGCTTCAAACACCTCACGGCTCCACCTCCAACGTCCGCCGAATCAACTGAAACTGACCCGGCTGCCACTTCCCAACCTCCCCGTTCCAAACCAGCACCAGCCCGAACCACTCCTCCTGATCCGATCCACGCGCCCGAAACGGAAACCGCACGTCCAACGCCCGCTCGTCCATCCCCTCGCCCGCCTCACCGAACCAACTCGCCGGTCTCAACGCCATCACGTTCTCGTTGTAGTTCCCCCTCGGCCGGCCATCACCGCCCGCTTCCTCATCAACCACCACCCGCGCACCACCCATCCCACGCGGCTCGTGCGCCCGCACCTCCAGCCGATCCAGATCAACCTCCGCCCCCTTGAGCTTCCCCGCCAGCCGCGCAAACACCGGGTGATCCGCGTCGATCTCCCCACTGATCGTCGCCCCCAGCGCCGCCATCGCCGCCGCGAACGCATCCACATCCCCCGCAATCAACCCCGCGACCGCCAGCTCCACCGACTCCCCCAACGCCGCCGACGCCCCGGGCCCCTGCGTCCCGAATCCGCCCACCGACTTGGCCGCCTCCATCGCCCGCCCCGCCAACTCACCGACCACCGCCGCCGCGTCCCCCCCGCGCGTCTTGCGATACGCAGCCTCCGCCGCGTTCCCGTCCGCGTCCAGCGTCGAAATCACCTCACGCGCCGGCTCATCGGGCGACACCTCCCCGCCCACGGTCGCCATCAACGACCACGCCGCCGCCCCGACCCCGACCACCGCGAACACCGCGGCGATCCCCGTCTTCACATCCAAAAACCCACGCCGATCCGCGTACCAAATCTCCGGCCCATCCATATCTGTTCTCCTGCTGCGTCCCTGCGAGCGACCGCCCGCACACGCACCAAGATGCCACCCCCGCCCGTTCCCGTCACCCCCCGCCCCGAACCCATACAATCCCCCTCACCCAACCACACACCCTCCCGGACGGAGCCGACCCAAATGAAGATCCACGAGCACCAGGCCCGCGACCTCCTCGCCTCCTACACCATCCCCGTCCCCGCCGGCGAGGTCATCACCTCCAAAGAAGACGCGGCGCAGGCCTACAAGAAAGTCACCCAGGAAGCCGGCACCGACCTCGCCGTCGTCAAAGCCCAGGTCTTCGCCGGCGGCCGCGGCAAGGCCGGCTTCGTCAAGCTCGTCCGCTCACCCGAAGAAGCAACCGACGCCGCAAAGTTCATGCTCTCCAACAAAATGGTCTCCAACCAGACCGGCCCCGAAGGCCTCGACGTCTCCAAGCTCCTCATCGCCGCGGGCGTCGACATCGACCACGAGTACTACCTCGCCATCACCACCGACCGCGCCACACGCCGCAACGTCCTCATCGCCTCCGCAGAAGGCGGCGTCGAGATCGAAACCGTCGCCGAGCAAAATCCTGACGCCATCATCAAGGTCCCCCTCCATCCCCTCACCGGCCTCGCCCCGCACCAGGCCCGCGAGGTCGCCTTCCGCCTCGGCTTCAAGGGCAAGCAGGTCTCCCAAGCCGTCAAGATCATGCTCGCCCTCGCAACCCTCTTCGAGTCCAAAGACTGCTCCCTCGCCGAGATCAACCCCCTCGTCATCACCCCCCCCACCGAGGGCAACCCGGATGGCCAGGTCATCGCCATCGACGCCAAGTTCAACTTCGACGACAACGCCACCTTCCGCCACAAGGAC
>CAYQAD010000383.1:0-2237 GCA_964415125.1 uncultured Phycisphaeraceae bacterium
GCGTCGGTGCTCTTGTATCAAATCCGCAGTCGAACCTCAGCGCCGGCGGCGAACGCCAGCCAGACCCGCCACGCCGAACAACGCTACAGCGCCGGGCGCGGGGATCGAGTACTGCAGGTTGTCGATGCCAAACGCCTCGCCGAAGCCCGACGTCGACGCGAACGTCAGCGTCGAGAACGGCGTGGCCGAGGTGAACCCGAGGAAGCCGCCCGCCATGCCGTTGGTGCCGGCGAGGCCCTCCGTCACGGTGTCGGTCACGAGCACGCCGTCGGCGTAGATCTCCGCGCCGGCGCTTGAGCCGGTGGAGAAGAAGTCGAACAGGTCAAAGCCCGCCGCGAACACCTCGTAGGGGAACGTGATCTCGAAGGACTCGGCCGGGAAGATCGGAACGAACTCGGGGCCGACGAAGATGTCGAGATACTGCGAGCCGTCGATGTTGTTCGAGCCGCTGCCGTCGTCGACGAACGAGTTGCCGTCGGAGCCGATGTGCTGGACGGAGATGAAGCCGATGTCGACCGAGACGCCGTTGTTGAGGGTCTGCGGCGTGGCGGCGTTGAAGTCCTCGGTGAGCGTGCCCATGGCGGCCGCCTCGAACGACGCCTGGTTGTCGAACACGGTGAACGGGGAGCCGGCGCTGGCGCCGGCAACGATCGCGCCCAGCGCGATACAGGTGGCGGTCTTCATTGGGTGGTCTCGTCTCTGCTCTGTGCCGGCCGGGCAGTGCCGGGTCGGCGGGTTTGGGGGGGAAGGACACATCGGCGGGGGCGGACACCCCTGCGTGCGCACGATAGAGGACACGCCAGTCTTATGAAAGACTGGTGTCGGGATTTCACGAAGTTGCGGAAGACCAGTGGTTTTGCTTGGTGCAGCCCTTCCGATCACCGGAGATCGGTGAGGGGGAAGGGTGGGTGGGCGAGGGGTTTGAGGGCGAGGGCGAGGAGGGTCAGCTCGCGGTCGTCGCCGGCGATGCGGTTGGTGCGGTGGAAGCCGCAGGCGGTGCAGCGGTGGATGACGCACCACTCGCCGATTCCTCGGGTGCCGCGGTCGTCGGCATCGCGCACGGCGATGGCGATGGGTTCCATGGGTGCTCGGCACGGGTTTGCGCGGTCGCCGATGGTGTCGTCGACGTGGCGGGACCAGAGACAGAGCGGGCAGTGGTTGCGGTTTTTGGTGCCCCAGCCGATGGCTGAGATGGGCTGCTTGCAGTGGATGCAGCGGAAGTCGTTGCGCTCGTGGGGGCGCTCGTGGGGGCGAGAGTTCTTGCACATGTGTTGGGCTCGTGCCTGGGAGGACTCGGGTGTGGGTCCCGGGTCGTGTGCCCGCGCGCGATGATGGCGCCCGCCCGTGTCGCGCTGGGTGACGCGGGGCGGTGGGGCCGGCGGCTTTGGAAGCGGCTGGCGGTGCGGGCGGGAGTCAGGCAGATGCGTTCAACACGATCTAAGGGTACCGCGAGGGCGGGCTGTTTGGAAGCGGGGTTCCTCGGCTCACGCCGAGGGCTCAAGGGAGTTTGGCGGCGGGCGTGGGTGAGGAGGGTGGTGGCGGCTCGGCGTTGGGTTTCGAGGGTGCGGGCTTCGAGCTTGGTTTGGGGAGCTGCGAGGAGGGTGCGGTCGAGGGCAGCTAGGGCGGCGGCTTCGGTGGTGGCCAGCTTCGCGCGGCGGCGGAGGGTGGCGATGGTTTCGAGGGCCTCGACGGCTTCGAGTGCGCGGGGGTGTGTGGCGAGGGCGCAGAGCTCGCGGAGGGTGAGGCTGTGGATCGCGCAGAGGGTTTCGGGGTCGTCCTCGGAATGGAGGAGGTCGTGGAGTGCGTCGAGCTGGGCTGGGGTGAGGGCTGGGGAGAGGGTGGCGGATGGGGCTGGCGTTGGGCCCGCTGGAAGGGGTAGCGCAGCCCGGGGCCCGGCGGAGACTTGGTGCGGCTCGGCTTGGATGTCGTGTCGTGATGCGATCATGCGGGGCATGGTGCGCATCGGCTGGGGCTCTGCAAGGGGGTTTGGGGGGAGCGGCGGGAAGATGCGCACGTGCCTGATTAGTGTCGGTCAGTCGGTGCTCAACTTGCATGCATGCTCGCGCACGGCCTGCACCAGGGCCGACGCCTGGCCATCAAGATCTTGATGGGGGACCTCGCTCAGAATCTGCAGCACGTCACTCCACCCGGATTCAAAGAGGGCAACGCCGAAGTCCGTATCGATATGTGCGCCGGAGTAGTCGGGACCATCGGCGTCGGTCGCCACCAAGCATGCT
>CAYQAD010000384.1:0-2230 GCA_964415125.1 uncultured Phycisphaeraceae bacterium
GTGCCGCCGGCGATGGTGGCGAAGAGGATGGCGGGCGTGTCGAGGTTGGTTGCCTTGCCCTGGATGGCGGGGGTGAGGACGTAGTCGTCGAGGGCTTGGCCCAGGAAGTAGATGCCGGCGGGGGCGGCGAGGGCCCAGAGCCAGTGGGATTGGAAGGCAAAGAAGCCGCCGGGGTCGAGCAGCATGAGCACGACGGAGATGGGGATGCCGATCATCGCGAGGTAGGGCACGATGGAGAGCACGGCAACGACGGGCCCGAGGATGAACGCGGCGGGCACGCCGATGACCCAGTACCCGATCGAGAAGAAGATGCCCTGGATGAACGCGATGGTGAGCCTGCCTCGGACGAAGCCGGCGACGACGCTGTCGAACTGGCTCGCGAGGTCGACGACGCGTTCGCTGTGCTCGTCGGGAATGAGCGAGGCGAGGAAGTCCTTGACCTTGGGATAGCCGACGCTGATGAAGAAGAAGAAAAAGGCGGTGAAGAAGGCGCCCATGAAGAAGAGGAAGACACCCATGACGGCGCCGATGAGCGCCTCGACGACGCCCGCGCCGGTGCGGGCGGCGCGGGTGGCGATGGTCTCCGCGTTGGCGCGGAGCCAGTTGACGACGACCTCGGCGGGCTCGGTGCCGGACTGGTCCGCGGCCTCGCGCGCCGCTTCGAGGCGGTCGTAGATCTCGGGCCAAAACCCGCCGGGCAGCGCGGCGCGGATCTCGTCGCGGCGCTCGGGCTCGGCGGCGACCTGCTCGAGGGCACGCTCGACCTGCCCCGCGTTGGCCACGACCGAGCGCGCGGCGCCCACGGCCTGGGCAGCCGCGAGCGTCGCGACCAGCGAGGCGATCAGCACCACGACGACCGCGGCGCCGATCAGGATGCCCGCGGCGATGGGGCGGGTGATGCGGCTCCACCGGCTGCTCATCCACGTGACGACCGGCTCGAATAGGTACGCGAGGGTCAGCGCGAGCAGCAGCGGCACGGTGACGACCGACAGCACATAGCCCATGTAGAGCACGAAGAAGACGAGCGCGACCAGCAGCACGTCGCGGACGGGCTGGATCTGCCAGAGGTGCACGTCACGCCAGGTGATGTCGCGCGGCGACTTTGGGCTGTCGGCGGTGTTGGCTTGGGTTGCGTCGGCGTTGGTTTCGTGATCGTCCGGCATAGGCCGAAGGATACTGCGAAGTGGTTACACCGCTGCGGGGAGGGGGAATGCTTCCTCGAAGTCGTAGACGTCGACGAAGTCTTCGAGCTGGTCCTCGTCGCTGGTGCGCATGAGGCCCGCGTCGACGAGGTTGAAGACCATCCGGCCGAAGTCCTCGGTGCCGCGGACGTTCCAACGGCGGAGCACGGGCCCGGCGAGCAGGCCGAACTGCTGGATGGCGTAGTCGCGAAGGCCGAGGCTGAGCTGATGTCCGGAGACGTGGCGAGCGGCGTCGGTGGCGGGGACGTCGTCGCCGTGGATCATCTCGACGGTGTGTGCGAGACCTGCGCGGAGGAAGTCGTAGGCGTCGGGCGGGTATGGGCCCGCCTCTCGGACGACTCGTCTCCAGTCGATTGTGGCGGGCGTGCTCACTCGATTGCTCCCATTGGCGGCCGCGGCGGTCGTGTGACCGGGGCGGTTCGCTCCACACCTTGTACGGATTCTAACGCGGGCGGTTCTCGGTGGACCGCGAGGTCGAACGAAGGTTCACGTTTCGTCGGTCAAGACGTGCCGATCGCGACAGATACGAGCGTGCGATCGGCGTGCGTTCGGCCGGGGATCGGTCACGAGCCTGCTGCTGGCGGGCCACGCTCCGGTCACGGCGCCCCGCCGGGACCCGCGACACCCCCGGGGAAGCCCGAGGGCCAGCCGGTAGACACCCGGGGGTCGCGGGAGACCCATTTCGAGTCCGCCAGGCGGTACCGCAGCGGGGCGACGGCCCACTCGCCGGCCCCCTTGCCCAGCCCGATGCGGGCTGTTGTGACAACCCTGTTCTGGGGAATGCTGCGTGTCCAGCCCCGCTCGATGCGGATGGGCGAGGTGGGGTTGGTGACGTCGAGGCCGTCGTGGTCGATGGTGATCGCCAGAGCCTGGGACAGCTTGCCGGGGCCGTTCGTCAGGTCGAGGTCTCGGCGGGCCTTGGGCCTTCGCGTGCGGAGAAGCGGGAGGTCGCGGTCGTCGACGGGCTCGACTGCGCGGATGAGCACGGCGGCGGGGTGGTCTTCACGGAGGGTGGCGATGTTGAAGCA
>CAYQAD010000385.1:0-2230 GCA_964415125.1 uncultured Phycisphaeraceae bacterium
GTGGGCACCACGTTCGACGTGTACGTGCGAGCCGTGAACGCCTCGAGCCTCGAGGGCGGCACGCTGTGGACGACAGAACTGCAGATCGGCGGGCCCGAGCAGCTGGGCGGCTTTGCGAGCCAGAAGATCGCCAAGGCGCGCGGCGACGTCTTCGTCAATCCATTCATCGAGCCCGGCTCGAGCGCACGCGGCAGCTCGAACGTCGTCGGCCGCGTGCTCGACGGGGGCGTGATCGACTCGCCGCTGGACATGCTGCTCACGCTCGATAACGCGTCGCACGCGCGCGCACGCTCGGTGGTCAGCGCGATCAACAGCCGGTTCCCGCCGGCCGCGGGCGACCGCGAGCGCACGGCGCGCGGCGTCGATGGCGAGCGGATCGGCCTGACCGTGCCGTCGCGATACCGCGAGAGCCCGAGCGAGTTCATCCGGATGGTCGAGTACCTGCAGGTCGACCAGCGATTCCCGGAGGAGTACGCCCGGCGATACACGCGGGCGCTCGTGAACGAGCCCGGGCTCGGCGGGGCGCTGAGCTGGGCGCTCGAGGCGCTCGGTGAGCCGGCCGTGCCCTTCCTGCGCGAGCTGTACGACCACCCCGAGTACGTCCCCCGCCTCGCCGCGCTGCGGGCCGGGGCAAAGCTGGGCGACGCGCGATCCGCGTCGTACCTCGTCGAGATCGCAAAGGACGGCCCGACGATCCGGCGCGTCGAGGCGATCCGCCTGATGGGCTCGGCTCCCGGCGGCCCCAGCGTGGACCTGGCGCTCCGCGAGCTGCTCGGCGAGCGCGAGCTGACCGTGCGGATCGCGGCGTACGAGGCGCTGGCCGCCCGCGCAGAGCGGGCCGAGCTGCGCCGACTGCTCGGCAGCCAGCTCGACCGCCGGCGTGGCGCGGGCGACGCGGTGAGCTACGCGGCGCTCAAGGCACGCACCCGCGCCTTCCTGCCCGCGGGCAGCATCCAGGGCGTCCAGCGGCAGGTGGTCGAGGGCAAGTTCATCCTCGACGTGGTGCCGATCGGCGACCCGCTGATCTACATCACCCAGCAAGGCACGCCGAGAATCGTGCTGTTCGGCGCGGACCTGAACCTTGTCCGGCCGACGTTTGTGTCGGCGTGGTCGGATCGCCTCATGCTCGCCAGCGACGGGCTCCGCGATCCGGTCCGCATGTACTACCGCGACTTCCGGACCGATCGCGTCTCGACGGGCGAGGCCCCGGACGAGGTCGCGCGGCTGATCCGCCTGCTCGCCCACGAGCCGACGCCCGAGCGGCCCACGGCCGGCCGAGGGCTCGGCGGCGGGCTGGGGCTGACCTATTCCGAGATCGTCGGCGCGCTCTACGCGATCTACGAGCAGGGCGGGGTGCAGGCGGCGTTCGCCACCGAGCGCGACCGCCTGCTTGCCGAGCTCATGGACGCGGGGCGGGCGACGGTCGTCGAAGAACGGCCCGAGACGGCCGACGAGGAAGAGCTCGTGCTCTTTGACCCCTCCGGCGGCGACGTGCCGCAGCTGCAAAGCCCGAGCGGCGAGATCCAGCGGCGCTCGCTGGTCGTGCCCCCCAACGGCAGCGCGCCAGCGTCGCAGTCGAGCACGGGCGCCGCGCCGATCGATACGTCCAACGATCGACCGGAGTAAGCGTGCTGTTCGGTGCGCGGCGGCGGATTGCCAATCGAGCCTGTGTTTCGCGGGCGGGATTGCGTTGCGTTGGGCTGGCGCAGCAAGGATGTGGTGATATGCTCCGACCCGTTCGGTGCAGGATGCGCCGGCCCGGCCAGGTTCGGCCGGGCACGGACAGGAAGGTCTAGGACGCGATGCGGCTTGCGAAGCTCACGGTGCAGGGATTCAAGTCGTTTGCCGATCGGACGGAGTTCCACTTCGACGACGCGGTGACCGGCATCGTCGGGCCCAACGGCTGCGGCAAGAGCAACGTGGTCGACGCGATCAAGTGGGTCCTCGGCGAGCGCTCAAGCAAAAGCCTCCGCGGCAAGGAGATGATCGATGTGATCTTCGCCGGCTCGGCGGGGCGCGCCCCGGCGGGCATGGCCCGCGTGGCGCTGGGGTTCGAGAACCCCGTGATCGACGCCGAGGCCGAGGCGGTCGACCTCGAGATCGACGACACCGACGAGCACGAGCACGACGCCGGCATTGTGACCGACGAGACGACGCGGCGCGTTCGGCCCGCGCGGCGACGCCGGATGCTGCCCATCGAGGCCGACGAGGTCGAGGTCGAGCGTCAGCT